>JBJOJF010000161.1:0-16210 GCA_046046735.1 Pseudomonadota bacterium | reverse complement strand
TACTTGGACGAAGTCTGGTTGAGAAAAGCATCATCTGGCTAGGCAGCAAAAAACAGCTCAGCGACATGATCGAAGTGCAATCCGAAATTGATCTGGCAGATAGACGGCCCCGAATTTTAGTAAATATGCACTTTATTGGAATTGAGGGCAGCATTATTTTGAGTGCGCTTGCCAAAGATAATGGCTGGCCGAGAACCTCAGGTTTTTTTCAAAGAATGAAAAATCCCTTCTTTAACAAGAAAATTATTGAGTGGCGCAATCGCTTCGGTGGAAATTCTATCGATCGACAAGGAAATTCACTTGAGCTGATTCGAGAAATTCGTAAAGGCAGTTTCATTATTATTGCGCCCGATATTGATTTGGGTCTTAAAGACTCAACGTTTGTTCCATTTTTTGATATTCAAACAAACACAATTACTGCGGTATCGCGGCTTGCAAAAATTACTGGCGCGCAGGTTTGCATGATGATTACTACCCTCAAAAAAGATGGGGCTGGGTATATTTGCTCCATCAGCAAGCCGCTAGAAAATTTTCCTACCGAGGATCCCCAAGCAGACACCGCAAGATTGAGTCTGATTTTTGAAAAAGAGATTCGTTTAAGACCAGCCGAATACTATTGGGTACACAAGCGCTTTAAAAATCGCCCATTTAATGAGCCAAGTCCTTATTAGCACTTCTGCTCACAGCTCTTTTGTCCTATCATTAAAGGATGAGCGAGCGTATTGGGCTATTTGCCGACTTACACAGTAATTTAGAAGCATTTGATGCCTGCATGGAACAAGCTAATGAGCTTGGGGTAACACGCATGGTTTTTTTAGGGGATCTAGTTGGATACAACGCAGATCCTGGCGCAGTAATTGATCGCATCGCTGATTTAGTTTCTTCCAATAAAGCAATTGCTGTTCTCGGCAATCATGATGAAGCGGTATTTGAAGATCGCCGTACGCAAATGAATGCCAGCGCCAATGCTGCGATTGAATGGACAAAAAGTCAGCTTAACTCCTCTCAAGTACAGTTTCTGAAAGAGTTACCGCTCATCGTTAATGAAGAGTCAATGTGCTTTGTTCATGCCTCAGCACACAACCCCGCTGACTGGAACTACATTACCGATAGTATGAGTGCCTGGCGGTGCGTTCAAAATTCTGGCAAGACCTATACTTTTGTTGGCCATGCTCATGAGCAAGCTCTCTTTTATCAAAGCGCTGTTGGCAAACTCATTCGTTTTGCGCCCCATCCGGGCGACGAAGTTCCCGTAATGAGCCATCGCCAGTGGGTTGCCGTTGTTGGCTCCCTAGGTCAGCCAAGAGATGGCAATCCTGAGGCGTGCTTTGCAATATTTGAGCCTGCGTCAGAGGCGCTGACTTTTTATCGAACTCCTTATGACCATTTCACTGCAGCTGAAAAAGTGCGTCGTGCTGGACTCCCTGAAGACCTTGCTAATCGCCTAATCACTGGCAAATAATTACCTTATGCCCATTAATACCGATATAGAAGCAGTCGATGAAATTTTCCAAGAGGGCAAAGTAGTTGATGGTTTTGTTTTAGGCAAAGAGGTTCATCGTGGCGGCATGGCCAGCCTATTTTCAGCAACCAAAGAAGGGATTGATGTTCCAATCCTTTTAAAGATTCCACGAGTAGGCAGAGATCAACCTGTAGAAAGCCTCATTGGCTTTGAAACAGAGTTAACTATCCTGCGCTCACTAAAGAGCCCTTATGTTCCTAAATACTTAGGCTCTGGAAATATGGCAACGCGACCATACATTGCTATGGAGCGCGTTGAAGGTCGACCACTGGAAGATCTCATTCAAGAAGGTAAGCAATTTTCCATTGAAGAAGTGATTCGCATTGGCGCTGATTTAGCTCAAGCGGTGCAATCTCTGCATGCGCAAGATGCCATTCATCTAGATATCAAACCTGAAAACATTCTGATTGATGACAAAGGAAAGCTCACGCTCATTGATTTTGGGCTTTCGCATCATGCGCGCTTTCCAGACTTGCTAGCAGAAGAAATGCGCAAAGGGATTGGTTCGGCCCCCTACATCTCACCAGAACAGGTAGCAGGAATCCGCTCCGACTCTCGCAGTGATATTTTTTCTATTGGCGTCATCATGTACGAGATGCTGACGGGTGAGTTACCTTTTGGCAATCCACAGTCAATGAGTGGTTTGCGAAAGCGTATGTGGGCACAGGCGTTTCCTCCGCGCGCAATCCGAAAAGAAATTCCTCGCTGGCTGCAAGAAGTTGTTTTACGTTGTCTTGAACCACGGGCTGCAGATCGCTATCAAAGCGCCACTCGATTACGCCAAGTATTGCGCGACCATGAAAGCGTCACATTAACAGAGCGTGCCGATCGAGTTGACCCTCTTAGCTTTTGGGAAAACCTTAAGCGCATGATCCGTGCGGCAGGTTACGAGCCGTCGCCAAGCCCGCGCCCCAGCATGGGAAATTATGATGCTCCGCTGATGATTGCAGCAATTGATACCAGGCAATCAGATGAAGATTTACGAGAGCGCATGCAAACAACAGCAAAAAATTTATTGCATGCCTACCCAGAGAGTCGCCTAGTTTGTATCAGCACGATTGCCAGCACACCCACCTTCGAAGGTAATCAAGAAAGTGAAACTGCCAGCGGCATTGTGCGTGGCCATCTAGTGCAACTGATGGAGTGGGCTAAACCACTAAAGCTGCCACCAGAGCGTATCTCTTATCACGTGCTGGAGGCACTTGATCCTGCCACCAGAATTGTGGAGTTTGCCAAAGATAATGACGCATCACTTATTCTGATTGGGGCCTCGCATAAACTTCCCAATAAAGTGACTCCTTGGCGCACCTCCATGACTAAGATTGTTGAAGAGGCTCCCTGTAGCGTACATATTGTGAGAACCTAGGCTTCAACAAATTTAGCGCATCTTGTCTATTTTTTTATCTAGCAACTCTTCTGGCTCTTGGGCCTCAACCCAGTTATCTCGGTTGAGTGCTCTAGTCATCTGCTTCTGATCTAGCTCGCCAGTCCAACGGGCTATAACAATCGTAGCAACACCGTTGCCCACCAAATTAGTTAAGGCACGCGCTTCGGACATAAAACGATCAATACCCAGAATAATTGCTAAGCCTGCGACGGGCACATGACCTACCGCAGACAAAGTTGCAGCCAACACAATAAATCCGCTGCCCGTAACACCAGCAGCACCCTTAGAGGTCAACAATAAAACTAGCAAGAGTGTGATTTGCTGAGTCAGCGTCATAGGCGTATCTGTTGCCTGTGCAATGAACACCGCTGCCATAGTTAAATAAATTGACGTGCCATCCAGATTAAATGAATACCCGGTTGGAATCACTAATCCAACGCAACTTTTCTTTGCGCCAAGCAACTCCATTTTTTCCATCATGCGTGGGAGCACTGACTCAGATGAAGAAGTGCCTAAAACAATCAGCAGCTCTTCTTTGATATATCGCACAAACTTAAAGATGCTAAATCCGTTGAGGCGGGCAATGATGCCCAAGACAACAAATACAAAAATTAAGCAAGTGAGATAAAAAGCACCCATCAGCTTACCCAATGAGAACAATGAACCAACACCATATTTACCGATCGTAAAAGCCATTGCTCCGAAGGCGCCTATTGGCGCAAACTTCATCACAATTGCAATAATGTCAAAGAGCACATGGGAGGTCTTCTCAATCAGGTCAAAGACCATGGTTCCTCGGCCGCCAAACTTATGCAAGGCAAAGCCAAATAAAATGGCGATGAACAGCACCTGCAAAATATCTCCCTTTGCAAATGCGTCTACTACCGTGTTCGGAATAATATTGAGCAAGAAGTCTGTAGTTGTCCCAATTTTTCCAGGGCCGGTATATGCAGCAATTCCTTTGGTGTCCAAGGTAGCAGGATCGATATTCATCCCAGCACCCGGCTGAAGAATATTGACAACTACCAAGCCAACGCAAAGGGCAATCGTGCTGAGAACCTCAAAATAGAGAAGTGCCAATCCGCCCGTCTTGCCAACCTTCTTCATGTCCTCCATGCCCGCAATGCCCAGCACCACCGTACAAAAGATGATCGGGGCAATCATCATCTTGATACCTTTAATAAAAGCATCCCCCAAAGGCTTCATTTCTTCCGCAAACGAGGGGTAGAACTGCCCCAGTAATACCCCAATAACCACTGCCGCAAGCACCTGGAAGTACAGCACTTTATAAAATGGAGGCTTTTTTAATGTTGTGGACAATTGAATTTCCTTTAAGTTGGCTGGCACTTTGATTAGGGGTGCACTCAGACTGATAATACCTCCACCAATAAATGGACTGCTTGCCGGATAATGTAGCTATGGAAGAAAAAATACGCGTATCTAAATTACTTTCCGAGCTGGGGCTATGCTCCCGTCGTGAAGCCGACTCTTATATTGAGCAAGGCCTGGTCACCGTGGACGGTGAAGTAGTTAATGAACTAGGATCGCGTGCATTTCGGCATCAAAAGATTGAACTTCAATCTGGCGCAAAAGCTCAGCAAGCATCCCGAGTTACTGTCATTCTGAATAAGCCAGTGGGTTTTATCTCTCACTTTGATGATGAACAGGAGTATCAACCAGCCGCATCCCTCATCACGCCTGAGAATTACTTTGCCAGCCCGCTGGATAAGGGTCGTAATCCACGTTTTAATACGCGTGGTCTTGCACCTGCCGGCCGCCTGGATATTGACTCAACCGGAATGCTAGTTCTTACCCAAGATGGGCGTATTGCAAAGCTTCTGATTGGGGAGAACAGCCCCATTGAAAAAGAATATCTGGTACGGGTTGAAGGTGCACTTTCCTTTGCAGACCTTGATCGCTTAAAACATGGCCTTGAATTAGATGGCGTAGTCTTAAAACCTGCCCAGGTGAGCTGGCAAAACGAAGATCAACTCCGCTTTGTTTTGCGTGAAGGTCGTAAACGTCAAATTCGCCGGATGTGCGAGATGGTTGGCCTGAAAGTCTTGGGATTAAAACGCGTACGCATGGGTCGTATTTCATTGGGCGCATTACCGCCAGGAAAATGGCGCTTTGTTCGGCCAGAAGAGCAATTCTAAGCAGCGCTACCCGCTTATAATTCTGTCAACTAGATTAAGCGCAGAATTACCATCGACACCACCACCTCCAGCACCACTGGCGCAGAAGTTTCAAGACGCCGCAGCTTTGCCATCATCTCTCACCCAGATGCAGGTAAAACTACGCTTACAGAAAAACTCTTGCTTTACGCGGGCGCCATTCAGATTGCCGGCAGCGTAAAAGCTCGTAAAGCAAGTAGGCATGCGACTTCAGACTGGATGGAGATTGAGAAGCAGCGCGGAATTTCAGTAGCCAGCTCAGTAATGCAAATGGAGTATCGCGACTGCATTATTAATCTGCTGGATACGCCGGGCCACCAAGATTTTTCTGAAGATACTTATCGAGTACTTACTGCTGTTGATTCTGCACTCATGGTTATCGATGCTGCTAATGGCGTTGAGTCACAAACCTTACGCTTGCTCGAGGTTTGCCGTGCACGCAATACACCTATCGTTACCTTCATCAACAAGATGGACCGCGAAGTAAAGCCGCCCATGGAATTGATGGACGAAATTGAATCTGCATTAGGCATTGAAGTAGTGCCATTTACATGGCCAGTTGGAATGGGCAAATCATTTGCAGGAGTAATTGATATCGCCAATTCCCAGATGCGGATGTTTAAAGCTGGCGAAGACCGCGTCACTGAAGACTCACATGCGATTGTCGACATTCATGACCCGGCCCTCAAAGAGCGCTTGGGCGCAGACTTAGAAAATGCCTTAGCTGAGGTAGATCTCATTAAAAATGCGATGCCTGCCTTTGATAAAGAAGCATTCTTAGCCGGACGTCAATCCCCCGTTTTCTTTGGTTCGGCCATCAACAACTTTGGTGTACGGGAAATTCTAAATACCTTAGTAGAGCTTGCTCCAGCCCCCGGTTCACGAAAAGCCTTGCAGCGCGAGGTCAGTCCGGCAGAGAATAAATTCTCAGCAGTGGTATTTAAAATTCAAGCCAACATGGATCCCGCGCATCGAGATCGGGTTGCATTCTTGCGAATTTGCTCAGGTCACTTTCAGCGCGGCATGAAACTCAAGATCTGTCGTAATGGCAAGGAAGTGCGCACCAACAATGCTCTCTCATTTTTATCACAAAGACGTGACATTCTTGATGAGGCTTTCCCAGGCGACATTATTGGCTTACCTAACCATGGCCTACTCAGACTGGGTGATACGCTCACTGAGGGTGAGCAGCTGCAATTTACAGGTCTCCCATTTTTTGCACCAGAAATTTTCCGCATGGTTGAGTCTGCAGATCCATTACGCTCCAAGCAATTGCGTACTGGCCTCATGCAACTTGGTGAAGAAGGGGCTATTCAAGTTTTCCGCCCTATGACTGGCGGCACTATGCTGCTTGGCGCATTCGGACAGCTACAGTTTGAAGTGGTGAGCCATCGCTTACAGACAGAGTATGGTGCAGAGGTTCGTCTACTACCGGCACGCTATAACCTTGCACGCTGGGTAAGCTCAGAGGACCCAGTAGCACTAAAGAAATTTATTCAAGAAAATATTCATCGCATGGCAGAAGATGTTGTGGGGGCATCGGTGTTTTTAGCCTCCCACAAGTCAGAGCTAGATGTTGCCCAACAACGCTGGGAATCAATTCAGTTCCACGCACTACGTGAACACGCTGGCCTAATCTATCAATCGGATCTAGCCGGTTAAATTACCGCGGGTTTGATGGCACCCAGTTGCAATCAAACACTGCCACCAATTGAGTTTCACTCATTCTATATTTGGCGATCTTTCCATACTGGGCGCAGTATGCATTTGCCTTTTGCGTGACAGATGAAATGGACTCGCCATCACTAATGAGATATGTGACATGATTTGAGTCAGATACATCTGTAACAACTGCCGCACAAGCGCTTAAGCCCATCATTACCAACAGCGAAATCAGCATCGTGCGCTTCATAGTTATTCCTTGTTTAATAAAAAGTTTAGTCACGCTCAACGCTTTAATTTGTACACTACTTTTTCGGTAAGTCTGCTGGCAAACGGTCGGTAAATTAAGATGCACACAATTGCTACTGGATAAGCGACCAACCAAACCTCGAGCCATACTGAAAAGAAGTTTGGGGTCAGGCCAACCCGCACTAGCGTCGTTGCCAAGGTAATGCTTATGGACATTAGCGCGCCCATAATCAAAGCAAAAATAAAACTGGGAATATTCATCATCCAGTAATCATAGCGCCTAGACTACTTAACTGTTATCCTGAACTGTGATCACTATTGTGCGCCCTAGATAGGGGAATTCCTTGAGCTAGCTCAAAGGTTCATCATTCCAATACTCTAGGAAAATATATGGCTGTTGGCCAAAATCAAAGAAATAGAAAAAATGACTCTATGCTTACCAAAACTGGCAAAGCAAGATTGGGTCCACTCAATGCAAGCCAGTTAAGCAAACTACTGGAATCGAGCACCAAACCCAAAGAGAAAGACAAGATTCAACGGGCCCTCAATAAATTGGGCCCAATCATCGCACCAGTCGCAGCATAAGTACTAAGCCCCGAAATTACCGGGGCTTTTTCTTGTGTACTATTCAGTAATGCATCATCTGCCACCTCAAATTCACTCGATATATATTGCAAAAGCTGCCGGGGCGCTCATGGAGCAAATTCAGTCGGCAGCTATTATTGCTGGCACTGGAATTGAGGGGGATCGGTATGCGGCAGGTATTGGAGCATTTTCCATCAGCAAGCCTAAGATTCGCCACATCAGCCTGATTACCCTCTCTGGGATTGAGGATGCAAACCAACTTCTTCTAAGCAATGGGCGCACATCATTTCTGGCGAGTGAGACTCGCCGAAATATCCTGATTGAAAATCTTTCTGCTGACGCGCTTAATAATCTGGTTGGTAAAACTTTTTATTTAGGAGGGCTTAAATTTAGAGGGACCGAGTTGTGTGTGCCTTGCCAGCGTCCCGCTAATTTATTAGCAAAACAAGATTTCTTGAAGGCCTTTGATGGCAAGGGGGGCTTAAGGGCTGAAGCACTTGAGTCAGGCATCTTATTGCCCAATCACCCGCTTGAAATACCAACTGAATAACTAGCATGATTATTTACCAAGATAAGGCAATCATCAGCCCAGAACAGGCGATTGATTTATACATTCGCTCCACCCTTGGTGAGCGTCGCCCCATTAATAATCCCAGCACTTTTTCAGATATGCTGACCAATGCCAATCTCATTATTTCAGCATGGGATGAAGAAAAGCTCATTGGCATCAGTCGTAGCTTTACTGACTTTTCATATGTGACCTATTTAGCCGACCTTGCTGTTGATGCCAGCTATCAAAGGCAGGGAGTTGGAAAGCGTCTCATTGAGGAAACGCAACTACGGCTTGGTCCTGAGTGCATGATTGTTTTGCTGGCCGCCCCTAAAGCAAATACATACTATGAGCATATTGGTTTTGAGCATAATCCTCGCGCCTGGACTCTAAAAAAATAATCTACTTTATATTGCAGCATGACTACAACAACACTTTGCCTCATTCGCCATGGAGAAACAGCCTGGAATGCTGAAAAACGCTTGCAGGGCCATACTGATATTCCACTGAATTCTCATGGAGTAAGCCAAGCGCGCCAAATGGCTCAAGCACTCAAAAAAACTGGCCTTGCCTTTGATGTTTTATACAGCAGCGACCTGAAGAGGGCGGCAGATACTGCCAACGCCATAGAGGAACTATTCGGAATTCAAGCAAGCATTGATGATGCGCTTCGAGAGCGTCACTTTGGTGCGCTTCAAGGGCTTGCAATTTCTGAAGCCCCCTTGGTCCAGCCTGCTATTTGGCAGGCTCATGTTTCCCGTGATCTTGAACATGATCTCGGTGGCGGAGAAAGTATTCTGCAGTTTGCGACAAGAGTGCAGAGCGTTCTAGATAATATTGCGCAAGAACATGCCGGCAAAACGATTCTGATGGTGAGCCACGGAGGTTCTCTTGACATGATGTACCGCATTGCGAGACAACAAGCCCTTAGATCAGAGCGCGTAGCATCGGTACCCAATGCATCGCTAAATTGGCTTGTTCACAACGGACAAGATTGGGCGGTAGATCGGTGGGCTGATACACGCCACCTAAATGGGCAGGCTCTAGAAAACAACGACCTTTAATAAAAAAGCCACCCTCGGGTGGCTTTTACTATCACAAAGGATGCTTACTTTCTGATGTGTGCATGGCGTGCTGCGTCTTGAGACATACCTTCACCTTTTGGCTTGCCTTCTAGCGCCTCTTTCTCAGCAGTAATTTCTTTACGGCGCTCTTTGCAAGAACCAGCGATCTCTTGCAAGGCCTTACGCGCTCTAGCAGCAGATGCTTTTACGCCTTTTCCATGAAACTTTTCGTTCTCAGCTTGATATGTTTCAAAAGCTGCAATTAATTTGTCATGATGAGACATATTTATCCTTATTTTTTATTGAACTAGTTTTGCTAAGCTGAACTTTAACCTATTAATAAGTACCAATCTATATTTATTGTATCCAGCGGTCGATAATAGCTTTGATCTTTTCCGGTCCCAGCTCATTCAGGTACAGATTGAAGTCATCACGTAATTTCGAGCCCTTCTTGAAGGCAAAACCAAGATTGTCGAAGCCTACAACTTGGTAACTACTGGTGACCGGCAAATTTAAAGACTTTTGATAATTCACCAACATGACATTGTCGACAAACACCAGATCCACATTGCCATTTTGCAACGCAAGAAGTGCTTCGGTTGGCGATGGATATAGCTTAACCTTATCTATTGAATAGTAGCCCTTCGGCTGCAAGACACCCTTCACGTAATCATCAAATACGCTACCCGTTGGATAAGCGATGGTGTATTTCTTAAGCTGCGATAAATCAGTAATTTTGATATTACGATTCTTCATTCCTATGAGTTGCCAAGTACTTGTGAAGTAGGGATTAGAAAAATCCATCACTTCCTTACGCTTATCAGTAATAGATATTCCAGAAAAGGCGACATCGGCCTGGCCGCTAGTTACCGCGCCCAACATCCCGAGCCAATCATATGCAGTCATCTTGAAAGTGCAGCCACGTGATTTGCAGTAGCCCTCAAATAATTCGAGATCGATACCGGTATATTTGCCATCCTTCTCAAACAACATTGGTGGAATTGTTGGTGAGACCGCTACCTTGATCACATTAGATGACTCTTCTTTAGAGCATGCCCCAAGAACAAGCAAGGTTGCGAGCAATAGGCTGATTAAGCGAATGATTCTCATAGGAACTTTATAAGTGAAAAGATGAATTATCTTAACAAGTATTTAATGAAAAAAACCACCCGAAGGTGGTTTATCAACTGACTGGTTAAATATTAAAGCCCTTTAACCGGGATCCGATGCGCCGCACTGGATTTGCAGAATTCAACAATGGCGTCAGAAAATTGCAGATAGCGCGCATTATTCCTTCTAGACTCGCTCAATTCAGTAATACTTTTTGAAGCTTCGCTTTTAAAGCAGGCGTCTTCGTAACCTGGGTGATATGGTGCTTCTTGGATGAATTTGTTGCTCATGATGTATGCCTTATTCAGTAAATAATTAATAGGATTTGTAATCGACTATGAATACTGAATTAACTGGGACTTGTTTTCATTGCAGGGCTCCTAATAGCGGCGCATGCACTAATGTGCAATCGCGCTTGCCGCTCCCCCTGTCCTTGATACCTGAGAGATTCACACTAAGCCTGGCTTAGTGCTTGCTCCTTCGGTGCACCAGTTACTGATGACTCTCCAGACGGCTATTTAGGATAAGCAGTACGGAACCTGAGCGTTCATGGGAGTTTGCGCCTTCGGTGGAGGCCTGGGCCTCACTCTCCTGCTTGACGCTAGTATATCTGGATTGATCTTTTTTAATGTAGTGGCTTCTACCTAGCCACCACTGATTCGCACCTTGATGGTGCGACCTGAACGCTTAAATCTTTTTAATTTCTTTAATAGCGTTATCTTCACCCAACAAAACAATCTTAGGCTTATGGCTTGCCACTTCATCATTGCCAACCTGTCCGTAGGTGCAAATGATTAGGTGATCACCAACATGCGCCTTACGTGCAGCAGCACCATTCAAAGAAATAATTCCGGAACCACGCTTTGCCTTAATGATGTACGTGGAAAAACGTTCACCATTATTAATGTTGTAGAGCTCTATCTTCTCGAACTCGCGCATATCTGCCGCATCAAGCAAGTCTTCGTCGATTCCACACGATCCCTCGTAATGAAGATCTGCCTCAGTAACAGTAGCTCTGTGGATTTTTGCCAACAACATAATGCGATTCATACTATTTCCTTGGAAATTAAATGCGACTTCTTAACTATAAATAACTAACAATCTACGGCTTATTTTCTCAAATTTTTTTGAGAAGGCACCATCAAAAAACCCCGCATACACGGGGCTTTCTGAAAGTTAATTATCTACTAATTACTTAGCGCGGCTCTTTGTTGCCTTTGTTGCTTGGCCATATTGGGTCTGAGCAGACTTCATTGCTGTATCAACGCTTTTCTCAAAATTTGCAAATGCATCTTGAGTAGTTGAGCGAACTTGGTCAAAGTTTTGCATTGCTGTATTGAACGCTGATGTAAAGGCGCTCACATACGCTTCAGATCCTGCTGGGGCCTTTGAAGTTGCTGCAGCTACAAAGCTCTTCAAATCATCCTGGGATTGGTCAATAGCGGCCTCAACTGCCTCTACCAACTCTTGGTTGCCACGGCGCAATACTGCAGCAACTTTCTTTTGGTAATCAGCTACCTGTGCCACAGCTTCTTGAACTTCTGGACTTTGCAAGAGCTCTAATGCTGCTTTTGCATCTTTGCCCTTCATTAATTCAGCTGCTTTTGCCTGAGCATTTGCTACAGCTTGTTGAGCTGCCTGGTAGTTAATGTCAGCTAATTCTTGAGCGTTCTCAAGAGCGGTTTGACCCAATGCGCGAGCACTTTCTACGGATTTAGCTTGGTTTTCTGCAAATTGATTTTTGAACATGATATTTCCCTTAAAGGTTAATTTGTTGCACTGCACCATATTAATAGCTAATTTTGCACTTAGCAAGCAAAAATTGCTGCAAAGCAACATATAATGACTCCCTGTTTGTCATTAAAGCCCGGCGCGGCTCAAGAAATGCTGTTATGTGCCTTAGATTGATTGTTTTATTGTTGCTTAGCCTGTCTTTTGCAAGTGTTAGTGCCGAAAGTGCCACGGATTGGTTTCAGCAGACCTCCAGTCATCTGGAGTCAATATGGGATAAAGGGAGCAACGAGCTCTATGTCCCGCTCTATACCTATCACTTGCCCTACGCGTATTCTCAGGAAACCATCAACCAGTACACCGAATTTCCGCTTGGTATTGGTTTTGGTCGAGGCCTGATAAACGAGAGCGGCAACTGGGAAGGCATCTATGGCATGACCTTCAAAGACTCGCATGGCATCTACCAATATATGGTCGGGTATGGCTGGATCCCAATGTGGAATATCGGCAATAGCCCTGATTGGAAATATGGGGTCGGCGCCACTGCCTTCATCATGTCGCGTCAGGACATCATGAATTACATTCCCTTTCCGGGAATCCTGCCAATTGCATCAATCAGCTATAAAGATCTCAGCATCCAAACAGCTTATGTCCCAGGCGGGCAAAATGTGGGAAATGTTTTGTTCACTTGGGCTAAATACAGCCTGCCTTAAAGGCATCAGGACTTTCCTGTCTTAAGATAAGCAATCACCCAGGCAGGATCGCTATCACTTGGGAAGATCGGATAGTGAACTGCCTCGATCACGCCATTATTTGCAATTAAAGTAACCCGCTTTAGTAATGTCATTCCAGCCGCTACAAAGGTTGGCATATTCAATGCCTTCTGAAATTCATAGTTCGCATCACTCACCACTGGGAATGGCAAATGTAGCCTGTCAGCCATTTCTTTTTGATACTCGGTAGTTTGCACACTTAAACCCACCACCTCTGCACCCAATGCTTGAAGTTCTTGATAGTGATCTCTAAACGAACAGCTCTGAGGGGTGCAGCCTCTTGCCCCAGGAATTTGATCCCAACCATCTGGCAAAGCAACATTGGGTTGCCCTGTCATTGGATAACAATAGATAACCAACTTACCTTTAATGTCGCCAAAGTTAACAAGCTGGCCATTAGTAGCCTTTAAAGAAACATTCGGCAGCTTCATTCCCTTTAAATGATTGGTTGAACCATCGTCTTGAGGAATGGGGAGGTCTGTGGGAAGTTGGTTTAGATTAGTCATCGCCTGGAATTGATTAAAGGTAAATTAAAAATAGTCTCGCTACTTGCATGCCATCTTTTGTGTCGACTTTCTTTTGGATGTCATTTCAGCCATGACTTCAAATTGTCGATTCAATATATTCTTAATAAAATACTCTATAACTACTGAGGGTACAAGTGAGTTTGGCTCAACCTGGGCTTCATATTTAAATGCGGTGCCCCCTTTGTCAGGCGCTAAGCGCCAACTGCCCTTGTAATACTTAGTTTCTCCGCTTAATTGCTCAAACAGTAAAACTTTATTGGGCACCTCGGTATATTCAAGCTCTGAGCGCATCTCAAAGGGAATAAATAAAATACGTTCCTCCAACAGACGGGCTACTCGAACCTTATTGCCTGATCGAGAGAGTACTTTTGAATCGATTACGCCCGGTAAATATTTAGCGCCTTCATAGTCCGTAATAAATGCAAATGCTTCACAAACATTAATGGGTGCGTCATAACTCGCGCTGACTAAAAATCGATCGCCACTACGACTCACCGCAACCTTCAGATCATAAGGGTTGCTTGACTCCTGCGCCAAAGCAATCGAAGTAAATGCACTAAGGATGAATGCTAGTAGTGCGTTCATTTTTGGATGCACACGCGATCAATCAGTAGCTGAACGCATTAATCTTAAGAGCTCATCATCATGCTCTGGAAGGCCATCTAAAACACCAGTCAAATTTGGCATTTTTTTGAGAATTTCTTTGGCCAAGAAAAATCGCATAGACCAAGATGGAAATATCCTTGCAGAAATATCCTCCAACTTTAGTATGCGGACATGATGATGTCTTGGATCTTTTTGAATTTTTTCCCACAAGCGCATTACCTCCACTCGGGGACCTTCCAGTATTTGCCCAAAATGCTGGTTTTCATAAAACAGAACTCCAGATAAGCCTAGCCTTTGGTTTGCTTGAGCCGCCTGATCGGTTAAACGCATTAGCGCAAGCAAGCCCATATCTTGGGTTGCTTTACTGATGTAGCTTAAAGAGATTAATTGGGGATTGTTCATCTTTTAAATCGTAAAACTTGGCAACACAGGGATCGCACCTAAAGAGGATTTCCCCGAAGTGCCTAAGTACACGTAAGAGCTTACAGCAGTCCTTAAATACACCCCAATACTGCAGTCAAATTCTTTCCTTCGTAATTGGGTTTATCACCAATCTCTTCAAAAGGGTGCCCAAGTCGATTTACCCAAAAAACATCAAAGCCAAACCACCTGGCCGCCAAAGCGTCCCATGCATTGCTTGATACAAATAAGATCTCTTCCTTCTTGACTGGAAACGCTTTAAGAAGAAGTTCATATGCCTGTGGGTCAGTCTTAAAAAGGCGGATGTCTTCAACGGTGACCACCTTATCTAAATAGGGCTTTAGACCATTACTTTCAACGACTGTTGAGAGCATCCCCTTGCTCCCATTTGACAAAATCGCCGTAGAAATACCCTGATCCTTAATTGTCTTGAGAACTGTGAGGCTATCCTCAAATCCAGTCAGCTTGGCATATTGATCCATTAAGCATTTTTCATAAGCGCTCGTAAGATTCAGATTCATACGCTTACACACATAACGCAAAGACAGAATCGTGAGATCCCAAAATGGGAGATAGTACTTACTTCCACTTGGATTTGGATCGCTCATCGTCACTAGGCGCGTATATTCAATTTGACGATCACGCCACATCAATGCAAATTCTTTGCCATGCCCAGGAAATAATTCTTCCGCTAATTGCCCCATAGAGTAAACATCAAATAGGGTTCCATAGGCATCAAAGGCCACCAGCTTATACATGCAATCTCCCGATAGTATTCATTTGCATTGTCAATAAAAACAGCATCGCCAGCACCGCAGTATGGAGGGCGTACTCAAAATCTAGGTAAGGTCTGACTCTCGAAAAGCATCACGTAAATAGACTGGTAAATCTATTGATGGTGGTTTATATCCTGATTGATAAAACATATCACCTAAATGACCTCGGTGGAATGCCTTGTGATTACAAACATGAATCAAAATATCACCCCTGCTCATCTCTCCAGCACCGCCATCAACAAAACTAAAATGCAGCTTTTCACTAAGCAAAGATTCGCTCATCGTATCCGCATAATGAATGTACCAGTCACCCATCTCCTCAATTTTTTGAGTCAGCAATTCTAGAGAATCTGGATGCTCGGTGGTGCGCGATTGAAATCCATGATCCTTGCCAAGCAAGTGGGCTTGCCAGATTTGATCAACAATGGTGATGTGCGCTAAGGTAAATAACATTCCGCCAAATGCTGCGGCACGCTTTTTAACTACTTCTTCATAGGGCAGCGTATTCATAGCCTTCAACACCATTTGGTTTGCCCACTTGTTATAACGGGTTAGCATGCGGATGTTTCGGACAGCAGACATATTTGCCTTTTTTATGTAGGTAAGTGCAGTCTAGCAAATCAAATGAATGATGCTCAAGGCCCCCGCCGAACTCAATGGCGAAAGATAGCCCTAAAATCGCGGAAAATTTGTAGCCCAGCGATCAGAAAAAGAGAGAAAGAAAGCGGCACCACTGAGATGTATCCAACTTGCTTAAAACTGACAGCACCGATAATGCCGCCGGTTAAGAACATTGTAAAAATAAATACATGGGTTTTTAATTTATCTCTATTTGCTTTGACAAACTCTTTTTCACTGTCTGCAGACAATCTATTCCAATAAAGTAGCTTACCCAACTCTATGCCCATGTCAGTAATGACGCCTGTCATATGAGTCGTTCTAATTTCTGCCCTAGAAGCCTTGGTGACAATTGCATTTTGTAAACCCATAACGAAGCACAAGAGCAAGGCTATCGCTGGAACAGTTAGAGGCAAATAAGTATTCAGGTTTGCACCCACTAAGCCAAATATCAAC
>JBJOJF010000160.1:0-3560 GCA_046046735.1 Pseudomonadota bacterium | reverse complement strand
TCATCACGGTTGTTTTAAGTTTATGTAATGGAGTTCGCATGGCGACCGGAATTGTTAAGTGGTTCAATGATGCAAAAGGTTTTGGCTTTATCAAACCTGATGATGGTGAAGAAGAGTTGTTCGCGCATTTCAGCGCGATCACAATGCCTGGGTTCAAAACCCTCAAGGAAAACCAAAAGGTAACGTTTGATATTACCCAAGGTCCTAAAGGCAAACAAGCTACTAATATCCAAGCAGCTTAATCTGCTTTAGATCATTACTAAAACCCAGGACTTGTTCCTGGGTTTTTTTTCGCCCTCATTTTTCCTGACTTAGAATTACCCCCACATTCACTATCAAGAACATCATGCGTCCATCCAAAATCAAATTGTTTCTTTTTATGTTGGCTGCCAATGCGGCCATCATCAGTTCGCCTGTGTATGCGCAACAAAATATTGGACTACCAATCATTGAGCTCAAGACGGGCATTTATCGTATTCAAGCGGAATTGGCCGACACGCCAAAAGCGCGCGAAGTGGGTTTAATGAATCGCACCAGCATGCCAACCAACTCCGGCATGCTCTTTGTGTTTGAACAAAAAGCTGGGCACTGCTTCTGGATGAACAACACTAAGATCCCTCTGTCGATTGCTTTCATTGCGGATGATGGCAAGATTGTGAACATCGAAGAGATGCAAGCAGAAACTACAAACAACCACTGCCCTAAAGCTGCAGTACGTTACGCATTAGAAATGAATAAGCAGTGGTTCTCAGAACGCGTGATTAATCCAGGAGCAGTCATTCAAGGACTGCCTAAGAGGTAATCGCTGTCGGTGAGAATGGGCAATAAAAAACGCAGACCTTGGTCTGCGTTTTTGTTTCAGTTGCAACTGAAATTTTCAGCCACAAGATTTTTTATTCAAAGTGGCAAACATAGTGCACGGGAGACTCTGCACGGATGATGAAGTAACCACCCTTTTCCACTTCCCAGCTTTGGCCAGCCTTGAATTCGACTTCTGGCGCGCCGTTGATGCTCACAAACGCATTGCCATCCACCACTTCCATGATTTCTTTGGTGCTCAGGTCAAAACGTAAAGTGCTTGGCAACACTACGCCAACCGACTTACGAACACCATTTGGCAATGTAACGGTATGGGATACACACTTGCCATCAAAAAATACATTGGCTTTTTTACCTACAGAAACTTGATCAAATTGCATCTTTATTCTTTCTAATCTTTTATTTAACTAAATTATTTAGCACGCTTGCGCTTTGCAGTTTCAGCAATTCGCATACGCAATGCATTGAGCTTGATGAAGCCGCCAGCATCAGCTTGGTTATATGCACCACCGTCATCGTCAAACGTAGCAATCGTCTGATCAAATAAAGTATTTGCAGAGTCACGAGAAATCACAGATACCGATCCCTTATAAAGCTTCAGGCGAACCACACCATTGACCATCTGCTGCGTATGATCAATCAAGGTTTGCAAAGCAATACGCTCTGGCGCCCACCATAAGCCGTTATAGATCAAGCTTGCATAACGCGGCATCAGATCATCCTTCAGGTGAGCAACTTCGCGATCGAGGGTAATACTCTCAATGCCACGGTGCGCCTTTAAAAGAATCGTTCCGCCAGGAGTTTCATAGCAACCACGGCTCTTCATACCTACAAAACGGTTTTCCACTAGATCTAAACGGCCAATGCCATGCTTGCCGCCGATGCGATTCAGTTCAGCCAATAACTCATGTGGCTTGTAGGCTTTGCCATTAATCGCCACTGGATCACCGGCGCGGAATTCAATTTCAATAATCTCTGCAGCATCAGGAGCCTGCTCAGGAGACACCGTCCAACGCCACATAGATTCTTCGGCCTCTGCATTGGGGTTCTCAAGATGACGGCCTTCATAGCTAATATGTAAGAGGTTGGCATCCATTGAATATGGTGAACCACCTTGCTTATGCTTCATCTCGACCGGGATGCCATGCTTCTCAGCATAGGCCATCAATTTTTCACGTGAGAGCAGATCCCACTCGCGCCATGGAGCGATAACCTTAATCCCTGGCTCAAGTGCGTAGTAGCCCAACTCAAAACGTACTTGGTCATTTCCTTTGCCGGTAGCGCCGTGCGAGACAGCGTCCGCCCCAGTTTGACGAGCGATCTCAATTTGGCGCTTAGCAATCAGTGGACGCGCAATAGAGGTGCCCAATAAATACTCGCCCTCATAAATGGTGTTTGCACGGAACATTGGGAACACAAAGTCCCGAACAAACTCTTCGCGCAAGTCATCAATGAAAATGTTCTCTGGCTTGATACCAAACTGCAATGCTTTGGCGCGTGCGGGCTCAAGCTCCTCACCCTGACCTAAGTCGGCCGTAAAAGTCACGATCTCACATTGATACGTATCTTGAAGCCACTTCAAGATCACACTGGTATCAAGACCACCGGAATACGCTAGAACTACTTTTTTAATATCAGACATGATTTCTTTTCAACTAAAAATAAAGTAATGCAAATGATTTAATCCAAACGACCACAAAGTAAATATTCCATTAAGGCTTTTTGCACGTGCAAACGATTTTCAGCCTCTTCCCAAACAATGCTTTGAGGGCCATCAATCACTTCGGCAGCTACTTCCTCGCCACGGTGCGCAGGTAAACAATGCATAAACAGGGCATCTGGTTTTGCCACCGCCATCAACTCTTCGTCAACCATCCAATCTTTGAACGCACTCATGCGGGACACATTCTCGTCTTCATATCCCATACTCGTCCACACATCGGTAGTCACTAAGTCAGCGCCTTTGCAGGCATCCATAGGGTCAGCGCAAATAGTAAGGTGTTGCTTAGCTTTAGCAGTCAATCTAGATTCATCGAGTTGATAGCCGCCAGGCGCAGAAAAACGAATCTGGAAATCCAGGCATTCGGCAGCCTGTATCCATGTGTAAGCCATATTATTGGCATCACCTACCCAAGCAACCGTTTTTCCTTGAATCGGACCGCGAGCTTCCACAAAAGTGAAGATATCAGCCAATACCTGGCAGGGATGAAATTCGTTAGTTAAGCCATTGATAACGGGCACACGAGAGTTCGCAGCAAACCGCTCAATAATTTCTTGGCCGAAGGTGCGAATCATGATGATGTCAGTCATGCGCGAAATTACCTGTGCAGCATCTTCTACAGGCTCGCCACGACCCAACTGGGTGTCCCGGGTGTTCAGGTACACGGCATGGCCGCCAAGCTGGTGAATGCCCGCCTCAAAGGAGAGCCTGGTACGGGTGGAATGCTTTTCAAAAATCATCGCTAGGGTGCGATCATGCAGCGGGTGCCAAGTCTCGTAGCTCTTAAACTTTGCCTTAAGCCAAGCAGAGCGCTTGAGGAGGTAGTCGTATTCTTCGCGAGTCAGATCGGAAAACTGCAAGTAATGCTTAACCTGGCCAGGCACTTGAGGCTTTGCCAAAGATGTCATTGTTGAGCTTTCTACTAGAGTTTTAGCTTGCATTTTTTGTTTGGGCTTCGAACTGCACGAAAATAGTTCCTAAAGTCATCTTAAGGCCTTCTCAGACTGTTAAGCTAGAGGGC
>JBJOJF010000159.1:0-4734 GCA_046046735.1 Pseudomonadota bacterium | reverse complement strand
ATTGAGTGTTGCAGGTCTAAATAAAGTGTATCTAGATCTATCTCATGCTGGTGTGCTTGAGGGTATTTTGGATGGTCAAGAGATTGCTAAGGCTGATGTAGAGACTCTATATGGTTTATTGCAGAGCAAGGATCGTCCGCGTTTAGCAATATGGGCCAAATGCTTGCCTGCAAAGTCTGCTGAAGCATTAATGGCGCTCACTGAGTTAAATGGACCATGTGCCCAAGTTTTAGCAAGCGCAAAAAATACTTTACCTAAACATAAACTGATTGATGAGGCTCTATCTCAATTGGAGAGATTGGTTGCTGCTACCACTGCGCTATCAAAGGACATAGAGCTCAGTATTGATTTGGCTGATCTACGTGGTTATCAATATCACAGCGGTGTGATGTTTGCTGCCTATGTTGATAAGTTGCCACAACCCATTGCACGCGGTGGTCGTTATGACCATGTTGGTCAGGCCTTTGGTCGCCCACGTCCTGCTACTGGCTTCTCTCTTGATCTGCTGACTTTGGCTAATCTATCTCCGCTTGGTCAGCGTAAGTCCGCCATCATTGCACCTTGGATTGATGATGCAGCATTAGCTAGCAAGATTGCCCAATTACGTAGCGCTGGTGAAGTTGTTATTCAGGCCATGAGTGGTGATGCTGTAGAAACTGCTGAGTATTCATGTGATCGTGAATTGGTCAAGCAGGGCGCTTCTTGGGAACTGAAAAAGAAGTAAACATCAATAGCAAAACACATTTTATTTATTAACAAACTTATTCTGTAATTACCTTTTGGATTTCAATATGTCTTCAAAGCAACAAGCTCATGGTCGTAACGTCGTTGTCATCGGCACCCAGTGGGGTGATGAAGGCAAAGGTAAGGTAGTAGATTGGTTGACTGACCATGCTCAAGCGGTAGTTCGTTTTCAGGGTGGACACAATGCTGGCCACACCTTAATCATTGGAGATAAGAAAACCATTCTGCGCTTGATTCCATCCGGAATCATGCATAAAAGTGTGATTTGCTATATCGGTAATGGCGTAGTACTTTCACCTGAAGCATTGTTTAAAGAGATTGGTGAGTTAGAAGCTGCTGGCCTAGATGTGCAATCGCGCCTCAAAATTTCTGAAGCAACTACTTTGATTCTTCCGTATCACGTGGCTATTGATCATGCGCGTGAAAAGAAACGTGGCAATGCCAAGATTGGCACTACTGGCCGCGGCATTGGACCAGCATATGAAGATAAGGTCGCACGTCGTGCCTTACGTGTACAAGATTTGTTCTATCCAGAGAAGTTTGCAGCGCAGTTACGTGAGAACTTGGAATATCACAATTTCATGCTCACTAATTACTATGGTGCTGAGCCAGTGGATTTCCAGAAAACTTTGGAAGAAGCGATGTCCTATGCTGAGCGTATCAAGCCTATGGTGGTCGATGTTTCAAGCGCTTTATATGCTGCTGAGCAAGCTGGCCAGAACTTATTGTTTGAAGGTGCGCAGGGAACTCTCTTAGATATTGATCACGGCACCTATCCTTACGTTACCTCTAGTAACTGCGTAGCGGGTAATGCTGCAGCGGGATCTGGCGTGGGCCCGGATTCATTGCAATACATCTTGGGTATTACAAAAGCCTATTGCACTCGTGTTGGTGCAGGCCCATTCCCAAGTGAGCTGTATGACTTTGATAATCCAGCCAAGCAAGATCCTGTTGGTATTCGGTTGGCAGAAGTGGGTAAAGAGTTTGGATCGGTTACTGGTCGCCCACGCCGCACTGGTTGGTTGGATGCTGCTGCATTGAAGCGCTCTATTCAGATCAATGGATTATCCGGTTTATGTATTACTAAGTTAGATGTCCTTGATGGTTTTGAAGCCATTCGCCTTTGCGTTGGTTATACCCTGGACGGTCAGAAATTAGATGTATTGCCGCGTGGCGCTGAAGCTGTTGCGCGTTGTGAGCCGATTTATGAGGACTTCCCTGGTTGGCAGGGAACGACTTTTGGTATTCGTGAATGGGACAAACTCCCTATAGAAGCACAGAAGTTCCTGCGTCGTATCGAAGAAGTTGCAGGAAAGCCAATCGCCATGGTCTCAACAGGACCTGAACGCGATGAAACGATTCTTCTGCAACATCCTTTCAAAGGTTAATAAACATTATTTTTCGTGTTTTGCTTTTGAAGATTTAATTAATTCATATTTGCTTTGAGGTTTTGAGATGACTGCACGTACACAATGTAATAGCCTACAAGTGGCTACACCGTTATATCGCTTTATTGAGGACAAAGTTTTGCCAGGAACTGGCATCAAAAGCGCAGACTTTTGGAAAGGCTTTGATGAGATCGTCAAGGACTTAAGTCCAAAAAATGAAGCCTTGCTTGCTAAGCGTGATCGCTTACAGGCGGATTTGGATAAATGGCATCAAGCCAACCCAGGACCGATCAAAGATATGCCTGCTTATCGTAAGCATCTCAAAGAGATTGGTTATTTAGATGAGGTTCCAGGCAAGGTGCTTGGTACAACGCAAAACGTTGATGATGAGTTGGCGCTTCAAGCTGGTCCACAGTTGGTTGTTCCAGTTCTCAATGCACGTTACGCATTAAATGCCGCAAACGCACGTTGGGGCTCTTTGTACGATGCCCTTTACGGTACTGATGTTATTTCTGAAGAAGATGGCGCTACTAAAGCGGGTGGCTACAACCCAATCCGTGGTGCAAAAGTGGTTGCTTTTGCACGTAACTTTTTGGATCAGTCTGCACCCTTGGCTAAAGGATCGCATCGTGATTCCACAGGCTATGCAGTAGATGGCAATAAGTTGGTAATTAGTTTGAAGGATGGCAGCAAAACAGGTCTTGCCGATGAGAACCAGTTTGTTGGTTATCAGGGTGATGCAGCTGCTCCTTCTTCAGTCTTGTTGCGCAATAACGGCGTTCACATTGATATTGAAATTGATAAGAGCAAAACGATTGGTGCTGGCGACCCAGCAGGTGTTAATGACGTGGTGCTTGAGGCAGCGCTTTCAACCATTTTGGATCTAGAGGATTCCATCGCTGCTGTTGATGGAGATGACAAGGTAGTTGCTTACGAGAACTGGCTTGGTATCTTGAAGGGCACATTGGTTGAAGAAGTTAACAAGGGCGGAAAAACCTTTACTCGCACCCTCAATCCAGATCGTCAATACAAAGCAGGCATTGGTGCTGTTAATGCAAAAGATGGGGTAGTGACTTTGCATGGCCGCTCTTTATTGTTCCTTCGTAATGTTGGCCACTTGATGACTAACCCAGCCATCATCACTGGTGAAGGTAAGGAAATATACGAAGGCATCTTGGATGCTGTGGTTACCGTATTAATTGCTTTGTATGACATTAACCGTCCTGCAACCCAAGCCATCGGTAACACGCGTAAAGGTTCTGTTTATATCGTGAAGCCAAAAATGCACAGCCCAGAAGAGGTTGCTTTTGCTGGCGAGCTCTTTGGTCGTGTAGAGAAACTACTTGGCCTGCCTGCCGATACAGTGAAATTGGGCATCATGGATGAAGAGCGCCGTATGAGTGCAAACATCAAGGCTGCTATTGCTGCTGCGGGTGCACGAGTTGCCTTTATCAATACTGGATTCTTGGATCGTACTGGTGATGAAATGCACACTGCAATGCATGCCGGCCCTATGATGCGTAAAGGCGATATGAAAACCAGTAAATGGTTATCGGCTTATGAGCGTCGTAACGTCTTGGCTGGACTCGATTGCGGTCTTCGCGGTCGCGCTCAAATCGGCAAGGGAATGTGGGCCATGCCTGACTTGATGAAGGCAATGGTTGAGCAAAAGATTGTTCATCCAAAAGCAGGTGCAAACACTGCTTGGGTTCCATCACCAACAGCTGCTACCTTGCATGCACTTCATTACCATCAAGTAAACGTAGCTGAACTCCAAAAAGAAATGGAAAAGCTCGATACTCAAGCTGAAGCTGAAGCCTTAATCAATGATTTGTTGACCATTCCGGTAGTGGAAAAGGCTAACTGGTCTAAAGAAGAGATTCAGCAAGAGTTGGACAACAACTGCCAAGGTATCTTGGGTTATGTGGTTCGCTGGATCGATCAAGGCGTTGGTTGCTCTAAGGTGCCGGATATCCATAACGTAGGTTTGATGGAAGACCGTGCAACTTTGCGTATTTCTAGTCAGCATATTGCTAACTGGTTGCTCAATGGCATCGTGACTGCAGACCAGGTGAATGAAACTTTGCAGCGTATGGCTAAAGTAGTTGACGGCCAGAATGCTGGCGATCCTTTGTACAAACCAATGATGCCAAATTACAAAGACTCATACGCCTACAAAGCAGCAAGTGACTTGATTTTCAAAGGCCTTGAGCAGCCTAATGGCTACACTGAGCCTTTGTTGCACGCTTGGCGTTTAGAAGTAAAGAAGGCTCACGCTTAATACCTCTTTAGCGCTCTACATAAGAATGGATTTGCCCACAAAGCAAATCCATTTTTTATTAGCCCATAACTATGTTTGGATTTCTAAATCCCTTTTCTAAGCCTCATTCTAGGTTCCCATTCCAATCAAATGATGGCGGTCGGGAGGCTGCTGGGTTTAAAGGTGGAGCAGGTGATTGCGTGGTGAGATCGATTGCTATTGCTGCTGACCTGCCTTACCTCCAAGTCTATGAAGATCTAAGACTTGCTAACGAGAGATACGCACAACTCAAAAATGATCGTCTTGCGAAAAGATTGGCCATCAAGGGAGCATCCCCTAGAA
>JBJOJF010000158.1:0-7572 GCA_046046735.1 Pseudomonadota bacterium | reverse complement strand
GAATTAATCCATAGGCAACCACAACCATCGCATCGAAATCTATCTCAGATAAAACTTGATAAGCCGCTACAGCTTCGGCGCTTTTTGTCAGATCTGAGTGTGTGCGTCTTAAGGTAATGGGCTGAAGCACTGGAATATTTTTTTCTAATGCAAATTGCTTAACAGGGCTAGCCTGGAGGTGCATTCCTCTTCCGGCTCGACGGTCGGGCTGAGTAAGTGCCAGAACAATTTGATGACCAGCGTTTTCTATCGCACGCATTGCATGCGCAGCAAATTCTGGAGTACCCGCAAAAACTATTTTCATTGGGCGCTTAGCGCTGGCCTTCTAATTCTTTAGCGCGCTTTTTCATTTTGAGTGAGATGCGATTGCGCTTGAGCATTGAAAGGTATTCAACAAATACTTTTCCCTTGAGGTGATCCATCTCGTGTTGCAAACAAACCGATAGCAAACCATCGGCCTCTACTTCAAATTCTTTGCCATTGATATCGAGTGCCTTCACTCGTACCACCGCAGGGCGATCAACCTCGTCGTAGTACTCTGGCACCGAGAGACAGCCCTCGCGCCAAGATTTTTTTTCTGGGCTAGACCACACTAACTCTGGATTGATAAATACCATTAACTCATCTTGATTGTCTGAGACATCAATCACGACAATTTGCTCATGAATATCCACCTGCGTAGCAGCCAAGCCTACCCCTGGTGCGTCGTACATTGTTTCGGCCATATCCGCGACAATTTTTTTAATACGAGCATCCACCTGCATCACCGGTTTAGCAACCTTATGCAAGCGAGGATCTGGGTAACAAAGGACTGTTAATAAAGCCATATAGGAATTATCCAACAGAGTAATCAAGCTGTCCTGATAGTTGGCAATCTCCCACGGCCGAAAATCTCTAGATGACTATCTCACGGCACCCAAACATCCTCGCACTTACTCAAAACAAAGCCAACTACCCGTCCCGACTCCTGGATTTGTTTGATCCACCCAAAACGCTCTATATATATGGTGCGATAAATCTTTTGCAGCGACCCATGATTGCCATCGTTGGCTCTCGCCTTGCCAGTCCCGAAGGAATTAACAATGCCACCCTATTCTCCCAAGCCCTATCGCGCGCCGGCTTTCTGATTATTTCTGGCATGGCTCGCGGCATTGATGGTGCAGCACACTGGGGCGCCCTCCGGCTTGGCCCAGAACACTCAACCGTTGCGGTATGCGGGACGGGGCTCGATGTCACCTACCCACCCGAGCACGCCGGGCTAGCGCAATCCATCAGGGAGCGAGGCCTGTTGATATCCGAGCTTGCCTTTGGGGATGGCCCAAAGGCATTCCATTTCCCCCGTAGAAACCGATTAATCGCCGCTCTTTGCATCGGGGTTGTGGTGATTGAGGCCGCAGAAAAGTCGGGATCTCTCATTACTGCCAGATTAGCGAGTGAATTGGGGAGGGAGGTATTTGCCCTTCCAGGCTCAATCCGTAAGCCATTTTCTAGGGGGTGCCATCAGCTTATCCAACAAGGGGCGAAACTGGCTCAAAGGCCAGAAGACGTACTCGACGAACTACAAATTTGGCAAAAACCCCATTTAAAGGCATTTAAATAAGGTTTTTTACTAGTCTTGGGCAAAAATCAGCCATTGCAATAGGGGCAAAAGATGAGGTATTTGGACTTTTAGTAATTTATCGGTTAATAATAAAAAAGGGATTCCAAGGCGAACAAGGCCAGTTTTGGTTTAAATTGGTCGTCCGTTTTCCCCATTAAAACCATCATTTCAAGCTCAAATTTAGGCAAAACGCGTGGCTACTAAAGCAACTACCAAAAAAAGCAGCTCAAAAACTACTGCTTCAGATCATCCTAAGGCCCTCATCATTGCCGAGAAGCCTTCCGTTGCTAATGACATTGCCAAAGCCCTGGGTGGCTTTACAAAATACGAAGACTATTTTGAGAACGATGACTTTGTCATATCCTCTGCAGTGGGTCACCTATTAGAAATCGCCGCTCCGGAAGAGTTTGATGTGAAGCGCGGCAAATGGTCATTTGCCAATCTACCTGTAGTGCCCCCCTATTTTGATTTGCGTCCAATTGCCAAAACAGAGTCTCGTCTCAAGGTTTTACAAAAACTCATTAAACGCAAAGATATCAACGAATTAATTAATGCATGTGACGCGGGGCGCGAAGGTGAGTTGATCTTCCGTTTAATTGCACAGCATGCGAAAGCACCTCAGGCTATCAAGCGCCTTTGGTTGCAATCTATGACGCCTGCCGCCATTCGTGAAGGCTTCGCGACTTTGAGAAGCGATTCAGATATGCAACCACTTGCAGACGCTGCACGTTGTCGCTCTGAAGCAGACTGGTTAGTGGGCATCAATGGCACGCGCGCCATGACTGCATTTAATAGCAAGAGTGGTGGCTTCTTTCTCACTACCGTTGGTCGAGTACAAACTCCAACGCTGTCAATCGTAGTTGAGCGCGAAGAGCTGATTCGTAAATTCGTCTCTAAGGACTACTGGGAAGTTAAGGCCGAATTTATTGCCGCTGCTGGTGTTTACGAGGGCCGTTGGTTTGACCCTAAATTTAAGAAAGATGCTGCTGAACCTGATGCCAGGGAAAATCGCCTTTGGAGCGAAGCGGCAGCACAAAGCATTGTTGCTGCCTGCCGAGACAAAAAAGCCAGCGTTAAAGAAGAGGCGAAGCCTGCAACACAATTAGCGCCACAACTATTTGATTTAACCAGCTTACAACGTGAAGCAAATGCACGCTTTGGTTTCTCGGCAAAAAATACTTTGGGTTTAGCGCAAGCGCTTTATGAACGCCATAAGGTACTTACTTATCCACGTACTGATGCAAAAGCGCTGCCTGAAGATTATTTAGATACCGTTAAGCAAACAATGGAAAACCTCGCGGAACACTCGCAAGAATATCGTCCGTTTGCCAAACAAATTTTGCAGGGCGATCCCAAGGATCCAAAAGCGAAGGCTGGCTATGGTTGGATTAAGCCAAATAAGCGGATTTTTGATAACTCCAAAATTTCAGACCACTTTGCGATTATTCCCACACTAGAGACCCCTAAAACTTTAAGCGAGCCAGAGCAAAAGCTCTATGACTTAGTAGTGCGGCGTTTTTTAGCAGTCTTCTATCCTGCTGCCGAATTCCGCGTCACTACACGCATCACAGAGGCTTCTGGACATCACTTCAAAACAGAAGGTCGAGTTTTAGTAAATCCAGGCTGGTTGACGGTTTATGGAAGATCAAACCAAGCAGATGATGAGTTGGTACCCGTACAAGAGGGTGAGACTGTTCAAAATGAATCGATTGCTGCGGTTCCATTAAAAACTAAACCGCCCGCACGCTACACCGAGGCCACCTTGCTGTCAGCAATGGAAAGCGCAGGTAAGTGGGTTGATGATGATGAAATGCGTGAGGCAATGGCTGAAAAAGGTCTCGGTACTCCAGCAACACGCGCCGCCATCATTGAGGGCTTGCTTGCAGAGAAATATATGGTGCGCGAAGCACGTGAGCTAATTCCAACTGCCAAAGCATTTCAATTAATGACGCTTTTGCGCGGTCTAGATGTTGAAGAACTCACACGCCCAGATCTCACTGGTAGCTGGGAAAACAAGCTGTCACTGATTGAGCGCGGCGAGATGAATCGCGATACTTTTATGCAAGAAATTGCACAGATGACTCAGCGCATTGTGAAGCGCGCCAAAGAGTATGACAGCGATACAATTCCTGGCGACTATGCCACCATGAGTACGCCGTGCCCGCACTGCAAGGGTCCTGTTAAAGAAAATTACCGTCGTTTTGCTTGTGAAAAATGTGGCTTTACGATTAGTAAAACGCCAGGTGGTCGCGCGTTTGAATATCCTGAAGTTGAAGAGCTTCTACGTGAAAAAACTATTGGTCCACTTCAAGGCTTTCGCAGCAAGATGGGTAGGCCTTTTGCTGCCATCATCAAGCTTAGTGAAATTCCAGAGGATGATGCAGACTATCCAAATGCAGGCTTCAAGCTCGAGTTTGATTTTGGCAATACACAAGAAGATGAATCTGAAGCAATTGACTTCACTGGTAGGCCGGCCTTGGGTGTCTGCCCAAAATGTTCCGGTGCAGTTTATGAAGATGGCATGCGCTACTTGTGTGAAAACAATACCGGACCAAATAAATCCTGTGACTTTAAAACTGGCAAGGTTGTTTTACAGCAGGAGATTTCTGCAGAGCAAGTACAGAAGCTGCTGAAAGAAGGTAAAACGGACTTGTTGACCAACTTCAAATCCAACCGAACTGGTCGGGGCTTTAAAGCTTATCTGGCCCTAGGCTCTGAAGGCAAAATTGGTTTTGAGTTTGAAGCCAAAGCGCCTAAAGCTGAAGGTGCCGCTAAAGCACCTGCAAAGAAGCGGGCAGGTGCAAGTGCAGCCACTAAGTCTGCCGCAAAACCTAAGCGCGCAAGCAAAGCAAAATCGTCCTCAAGCACCTGAGCTGCAATTAATTTGGCCGCGAGGGCGGACCAAAGCACTCCTCTTGACCCCAGGGCAGTAGCCAAAAAAATTCCTGGGCGTTGAGTGAGTGCGCCAATAATTGGAAGGCGGTCGCCTGCCACACAGCGTATGCCAACAAAGCTAGCGCTCTTTTTTAAAGCATCGCCATTGCCCTCTGAATAATCTACCAAGCCCTTTGCCTGCTCGCGATTGAATGCATCGCTAGACTCCCAATCACCCAAATCTGTCTCACCCTCATCAAAACTGGAGCCAACAATCCATCGATAGCTACCATCCGCCAATTTTTCTACTGGCAAACAATATCCATCGCCAGAGATTGCTGTGCGAGGCAAGCTGCGTGACCATGAATTGTTGGCATCTATAGAAAAAATGCTGAGCTGTCCGCGCACCGGGCGAAGTGGCAGACGGACACCCATGCTCTCCGCTAGGGATTTTGTTTGTAAGGCTGCGGCAAGAATCACTTTATTAGCACTGATGAGTGGCTGATTTTGGTGATCAAATAAAAGCCACTGGTCTTCCACTTTTTCTAATTTGGAAATGGTTGTGTTCCAACAGCAAGTAAGCTTGGTATGGGGTTTTAATAACTGACTTGCGGCTTGCGCTAAGTTCAGTGAAGCGCCACGCGAAATCCAAATGCCATCCTGCTCAATATCGCAAGCTATCTTTGCATCTGCAGCTGTGAGCGCTTGTGCCAAATCACCCTCTAACTCCAAAGCCTGTAAGTGTTTTGACACTTCTTCGCGCTGAAACGGTTTATCTTTTTTTGCTGGTTGAAATATACCGTGTTGATTCCATGACTTTCCCCAGCGCGCCTCAGCCATCAGAAATGCAATGCGCGTTAGACGCAATAAGCGCGGGGCTCCCCGTCCGACGTGAGGATGAGCAATAGCATAAGCGTGGCTGGAACAAGCGGTGGCAGGAGAGTGTGCGGAGTCAACTATACAAACGGATTGCCCACGCTCAAGCAACTCATTTGCAATGGTTGCTCCTGCAATGCCTGCCCCAATCACCACGATGTCATGGTGTTGGGGTAAGGTCATTTAATAAAGATTTTTGAGAATACGAATTAAATACTAGAAAGGATCTAGGCGTTTAAACGCTTCTCAATTTTGCTGCGTGCGTCGAGCAACTCTTTTGGTAGACGATCGCCAAGGTGCTCAAACAATTCAGAATGCAACTTCAACTCATTCTTCCAATCGTCCACTGCAACTTTGATCGCTTTCTCAAACTTATCTGCAGGGAAATCTAAGCCGTCCCAGTGCATATCGGTATGCTCAGGGCAGATACCAAATACAGTTTCTGTGCCTTTTGCAGTACCTTCAGCACGACCCAAGATCCAGGAAAGAACACGCATGTTTTCACCGAAGCCAGGCCAAACAAATTTGCCGTTTTCATCTTTGCGGAACCAGTTCACACAATAGATCTTAGGCAACACTGCACCTTCGGCAGCAAGCTTGCTACCAATGTTTAACCAGTGCTGGAAATAATCACTCATGTTGTAACCAGCAAATGCAATCATCGCAAATGGATCGCGACGAACCACACCAACCTGACCTGTAATCGCAGCAGTAGTTTCAGAGCCCATAGTCGCAGCCATGTAAACACCCTCAACCCAATCACGAGCCTCACTAACCAAAGGCACAGTATTTGAACGGCGACCGCCAAACAAGAATGCATCAATTGCAACGCCCTCTGGATCATCCCAGTTTGGATCAACCGCAGGGTTGTTTGTAGCTGCAACAGTGAAGCGTGAATTTGGATGAGCAGCTTTGCGTCCAGCTGCGCCATCAGCAGGAGTCCAATCCTTGCCTTGCCAATCAATAAGGTGTGCTGGAGGTGTATCAGTCAAACCTTCCCACCAAACATCACCATCATCAGTCAAGCCAACGTTTGTGAAAATCACATCTTGGTTTAAAGAATCCAAGCAATTTGGATTGGTTTGACGATTTGTGCCAGGAGCGACACCAAAATAACCAGACTCAGGATTAATTGCGAACAAACGGGTTTTGCCAGTAACAGGGTCTTTGCGTGGTTTGATCCAAGCAATGTCATCACCAACAGTAGTCACCTTCCAACCCTCAAAACCTTTAGGAGGAATCATCATTGAGAAGTTGGTTTTTCCGCATGCAGATGGGAAAGCTGCTGCGATGTGGTATTTCTTACCTTCAGGTGAAGTAACACCCAAGATCAACATGTGCTCTGCCAACCAACCTTGATCACGGCCCATATTGGACGCAATGCGCAACGCAAAACATTTTTTACCCAACAAAGCATTGCCGCCGTAACCTGATCCAAAAGACCAAATTTCGCGAGTTTCTGGATAGTGAACAATGTACTTATTTTTGTTATTAGGCCATGCAACATCTTTTTCGCCTGCAGCAAGCGGTTTGCCCACAGTGTGAATGCATGGAACAAACTCGCCATTAGCGCCTAGCTGATCAATAACTGCTTTACCCATACGAGTCATCAGGCGCATGTTGATTGCAACATACGGGCTATCAGACAACTCAACACCAATGTGTGCGATCGGTGAGCCAATTGGGCCCATAGAAAATGGCACAACATACATTGTTCTACCGCGCATGCAACCATCAAACAATGGCTTTAGTGTCGCGCGCATTTCGCTTGGCTCTACCCAGTTATTGGTTGGGCCAGCATCTTCTTTTTTGTTTGAACAAATAAATGTGCGATCTTCAACACGCGCAACGTCGTCAGGATCAGATAAAGCTAAGAAAGAGTTTTTACGCTTGGCTGGGTTAAGGCGCTTGAATACACCCGCGCTAACTAGGAGCTCACAAAATTCATCGTACTCAGCCTGGGAACCATCACACCAGCGAATATTGTCCGGCTTCGTCAGAGCAGCTACCTCTGCAACCCACTGAATCAGTTTCTGATTTTTTACATAATCGGGCACGTTTAAGTTAGCTTGCCCATTCGTTGCTGTTGTCATGAGAGTCCTATGAAAGTAAGAATTTTGATCGAACTATTTTATCATTTTGGGCATATTTTGATGGCTGCCCCTACAAGAGCAAACCCTTTACTTCCCAATACAAAATTGGCTAAAGATTTTGCCCAAAAG
>JBJOJF010000157.1:0-6789 GCA_046046735.1 Pseudomonadota bacterium | reverse complement strand
GATATTAAGTCTCGTGTAGCAGTCGCAGTCTGGGATTCTGATTCTTCCTTAGGTGAGGATGGCCATCCATCCGTTCATTTTGAGGAAGTGTTGGTTCCAAGTGATGGCGTTAGTTTTGCTGGCAAGCTCTATCGCACACTACGAGATTTAGATCAACAAGGTTGGGATTTAATTCTATTGCCAGAGCCACCAGCGGGCGAAGAGTGGGACGGAGTTCGCGATCGCCTTCAGCGTGCATGTTTTGGTTCTGGACCATCATCTAGTAGCCACGCCAATAGTTGATCGTGCGCTTCCAGGCCTCTCCAGGCATTGGGATGATTGATAAAAGAAGTTACGGCATACATCTTCCCTGATTTACTCATGACATATCCAGAGATAGACCGAACATCAGCAAGTGAGCCAGTCTTAATTCTGGCTTCAGGCTTTTTCTTGAGATGAAGAAATTTTCTTAAATGGGCCATCAAACGATTTCTCATAGTGCCATCGGTTCCTGCAATGGGAAGGCTGTTATAGAAAATATCACCCACCGAAAGATTTCTGGCAGCTACGAGTAGTTGATTCAAACTTTCTGCAGAAATGGCTTCATTGCGTGATAAGCCTGACCCATTCTCAATCACGAGCCCTGGAAACTGTAGTCCCTGATCTTTTAACCAACTCTGAACGACGATCTCACCATTTTCGGTGCTAGCAGGCTTACCCATTTTTTCTAGAGCGAGGGTGAGTAAAAGTTGGCGAGCCATGACATTGTTTGAGTATTTATTGATGTCCTGGACATCATCCGCCAGAGGGATTCCCTCAAACTGTAGAAGTAGCCGAGCTGCAAGAGGTACAGTACCAGACTTGCCGGTGGGTGGTTGCACCCAGCTTCCACCGGCTAATTCCCAGGCCGCGGCAAAGCCTTGGGTGAGAAAGGTATTGGCATCTAGGGCTACGACGTTATAGTTCACGCTTTTACAGGCGCTTGGAAAACTTCCAGAGAACTGTGCAGTCAACAGTTGATTGTTGCTAGTGTTAGCCACTTCCGGATCAAGATTGAAGCGAATATTACTTTTCCAGCTATCACACGCACTATCGACCAATTGCATTTGATTGTTAACTTTGAGTTGCGATAGGGCGGGCGTATAGCTGATATCGATAAAGTCCGCGGTGCGTGATTTGCCGATCTGAAACGATAATGTTCTAAAAGCATAAAGGAGGGGATCTGGTGGCACGTTGTATGCACGAAGAGATTCACCATCAATCGTGTTGTGCTCCATCACACTGGGTATGTAAGCACTTCTGTCAAAGAATAGATTGCCATCAATTTTCTGGATGCCTAAATTCTGAAGTGCCTTCATCATCTTGGCTAATTCTTCAGGAATCAATTTAGGATCGCCTGTTCCCTGTAGATAAATATTGCCCTTTAGGGTGCCCTGTCGAATGAGTCCATCGGTATAAAGATTAGTACGCCACCGATATTGGGGGCCCAACATATCGAGACCGGCTAGTGTGGTCAGGAGCTTCATAGTTGAAGCAGGATTCATGGCTTCTTTACTGCGCCAATCAAGCTCGGTTTTTGCAGAGACTTTCCCAGGACGAGCTTGCTTAATTTCAACTACAGAGATGCTGATAGCCTCTTTAGGAATTTGATTTTTCTCTAGACTGAAGGCTACGCTTTTAGGGATGTATTGCAGGGCATTCTCTTGGGCCTGCAGTTCAGGCTTTTGTGCTTGGACGCAAAGCGCCAAACAGCCCAATAGGGTTGCTACTACTTTAGCAATGACGGGTTGAGATTGTGAAGTACTCATTCCCCATAGGATAAACCTTCAGGATCTAATTGGCAGCGATCTGAATCTCATTATTGATGACGCATCTTATGAAGATCGATTCTTTGGTTTTGCTCTACTAGTAACTGGATGAATTTTTCAATACGTTCGCTCAAGGGGCCATCAGCTTCTAATGCTTCGCATGCTTGAGTAAACCGAGAGGCCTGTAATAGCTGAGCACCACCCTTTACTTTGTGAACCAAGCTTCTAAATTGAGATTCATCTATCTGCCCACTCCCGTTTGAATGACGAAGTTCGTACAGAACATCATCATGAACTCGAGCAATCTCCTCTAGGATGATGAGAATTTGACTGGGATCACTTTTAATCAAGTTAGTGAAAGCTTCAAATGAGTATTCCTCTTCTTGCTGATCGCTCAAGCTGACTGAGTCAAAGTAGCGTAACAGTTCATTTTCTAGAGTATTTAAGCTCAAGGGCTTAATCAGAACAGCATTCATGCCAGCAGATAAAAACTGGTGTCGTGACTCCAGCGCATAGATATCTGCTGTGACACCAATAATGATGATGTCTCTATTGCCGGATTTTCGAATCTGCTTTGCTAAGTCTGACCCTTGCATGCCTGGCATGGATTGGTCTGTCAGCATCAGGTCAAATTGATAATCTTCAAATAGTTCAAGTGCTGCGCTAGCAGTTTCACAAACTATTACTCGAATACCAAGTACCTCCAGTTGTAGAGAAAGAATTTGTCGACTTGCGGGATGATCTTCAACGACAAGCGCCTGCAGAAATTTGTCCTTTTGCCCGAATTTCTTAGTAATGTATGTCTTCGGGGATTTTTCGAGATTCTTTTCTGATGAGTCCATGGGTGCGGCAAGACTAGTTCTCGGTAGCGCAAGAGAAAAGTGTACGTTGCTACCAAATCCAGGAGCGCTCTCAAAATAGAGGTGGCTATTCATTGAGAGTACTAGATGATTGGTGATAGTAAGGCCCAGGCCGGTACCCATTTTTTGCTCGGATGCCTGAGATGCATAGCTTGCCGGCACTTGTTCAAATGCTTTAAGGGCTAATTCAATCTGCTCTGTGCCCATGCCAACCCCGGTATCGATTACTCTAAATTCAATTAGCTGACCAGCATGGTCATCGGCCAATACGGTAATCGAGAGATAGACTTCCCCTTGGCTGGTGAATTTGATGGCATTGCTGAGCAAGTTCTGCAGCACTTGTCGTAAGCGCAAGGAATCAATCATTAATACTTCGGCAGTCCTATGATCAATCGAGGTATGCAGCTGTAAATTTTGTTTTTTGGCAACAATTGCAAAGGCAGCATGAATATCCATAGCTAATTGATAGAGATTGCAAGGCTCTAGGTTGAGCGTAAGTTTTCCCGCTTCGATTTTCGAAATATCCAAGACTTGATTGAGCATGCTCAAAAGTGACTCTGCAGAAGCCTGAGCACTCTTGAGTAGAGATTTATCTTTTTTTGGAAACTGCTCACTTCCTAACAGTAATTCTTGCACCCCTAAAATGGCATTCATGGGTGTGCGAATTTCATGGCTCATCGTTGCAAGAAATGCTGACTTTGCTGCGTTGGCTTTTTCAGCCAATTCTTTTGACTGAAATAACTCTTCAGCTACTAGTTTCTGATGAAAGTATTTTCTTTGGAGACGATAGATCAGTAGGCCACCAGAGATCATGATGAGCGCTAAGCTGATCCATGGCATCAGTCTTGCTGGAGATGTGGGTTGGCGTGGGAATATGCTTTCAGAGAATAGATTTCGAGAGGCTATTGGATCTAAGTCATTCAAAAAATGTCCCAATACTGTATGCAAAGGGGCATCTTGATGCCCAATCAGCCAGCGATATGCGAAGGGTTCCCGCTGAAATAGGCCATCTACTTTGAGATCAACATCGCGGGATACTTGAATTAAGTGATTTGCTAGCCGGAGCGGCATGACTAGAGCTTCAATATCATTTTGAATGAGCGCCTGTAGGAGTTCATTAAGGGAGCTGCTCACATTGGCAGACTCAGAAAATGACACAGGAAGCTTCTCTAGTCCACGATCAAAGTAGGCTAGCTTGAAATCTCTAGCCCTCTCATTAATGGCGGTATCTTGCTTTGTGATGACAGCGTCATAACCCCAGAAAATTGATTCGGAAAGTGAGCCAAACTGTAGAACATGGTCGGTTGCCTCTGGTGGGTCAATCATAAAATTGACCTGTCCTTTGGCAAGTTGTTCTAAGCCCTCCAGATCAGAGCTTCTCCATACGGGAATGTATTGTTGCTTGGTGCATTCTTCCAATTTAGAGAGGAGTGATTTAAAGACGCCAACTTCGCTTGATGCATCCTTCAGGTAGGGCGCATATTTCTCGTGAATGCTAAAACGAACGATTGGATTAGCATCGATCCATAACTTCTCGGTTGGACTAAAAGGCTCTGCATATGCAAACCCTCCGCATATCCAATAAATTAGAAGAATGTTTTTTATTGTGGATCGATGCATTCCTCGGATTAGCTTTCGATAATATGATTAATGCGGCAGAAGAGAATCAGATCGGCGATATTGTTAATACCAAGCTTGTCAAAAACCCTCGTTTTATAAGTCGCAACGGTTTTATTACTGATATGAAGTAAGTCGGATATTTGCTGATTGGTATTGCCTTTGCCCAGGTATTTCATGACCTGAAGTTCTCTATCGGAAATCAGCGCTAACTTATCGCTATCACTTAAGGAGGTATTACCATTTTTGCCATGTGTGAAGAAGGTGTATCCCTGCGAAATTGCAACGCACGCTGCAAGAATGACGTCAGCCCCGGCAGTCTTGTTCACAAATCCATGGGCGCCAAGTGACCTCACTCTGCCGCCGTAAACCGCTTCATCTAAGCTTGAAAGGACGAGGATGCGAACATCTGGATACATCAAGCTAATTCGGCGGATCACATCAAAGCCATCTGTCTTTGGCATATCGAGATCTAAGATAACCATATTGGGGTTTACTTCTTTAATTGAGCGAAGACATTCTTCCCCGTTCTGCGCCTGTCCTGCAATTTCAAAGAGCAGCTGATCCTGCAACATACTTTTTAAAGCCATCAACATTGCTGGATGGTCATCTACCAACATCACGCGTTTTCTCATCATTTATCTCCATTTTGGTTTTTATGAGGGTGCAGCGAAAAAATGGCTTTAGCAATACGACTGTCGCCAATGTGTAGGGTTTGGTGTCTGCTGACCGGCGGCATCATGAGTCCGCCATAGCAGTGAGCCGCACCAATCCCAATTGCATTCTCTAAATCTTTTACTAGGGTGATGTTGCTAGCGTAGATTTGACTGTGAAGTATTTGTGTTTGGGCGATCACTTCTTCTGGAGGGATCTCAGTCCGTAACTGACTCATGTCAATATGGATTCCCTCTGGTTGCATTTCTTGTGCCCAGCGCATTTGTATTGGGCTACCCGAAAAATTGAATAAATGAATTAATACCCCGAGACGGCGCATACGTAATACACCCTCATTGCTCGTATCCATTTGTTCTGCTTCGGTAATGTGATGAATTCCAAGACTTACTAAGCCAACTGGCAGGCGACAGTTCAGAATGAGGTCGCTCAAAGCATCGATGAAGTGACTAGAGGCCAGAGCATGAAATGGCACGGGCAGGATGCCTGGTATAAATCGCCCGCTGCGATACCAATAGGTAATCGTGTCCAGACCCTCCATTAATAATCTGAGGAGCTGGGTATCGCTTGCGCTGAGTAATGGTCTAAATAAGGAGCCGGTCAGTTTTGTCCCTTGCGAATTAAAAATGGGTTCATGACTAATCGCTTGTCGTTTCGACCAAGATTGGTGTTCTTCAAGCGCTGCGCTACTCAGGCCAAGCCAGGGCTCGCCACAAGCATCGCGTACTTCTTGGAAGGGTTTGTTCTTCCAGGCCTTTACAAGCGTGTACAGCCGGGATTTCGGGCTCATCAGCATTCTCCAATCAGTGACTATCCAGTCTAGGCAGGACGGATTGGAGCGGTAAGGGCTTAAGGCTTATTTATCTGTAGGAATCTGCCTACTTGCCTACCCACATTATAGAAAGGGCGCCTAAGCCATTTGAAATTTAAGGCAAATTTGCTCTTGAAATCCCTTGAAACAGACCTATATAATCAGCACTCCCTACACGCGAGTGCTAAAACGGCCAATAAATACAGTAAAGGCCCGTTACTTTCGTGTTGAGAGATTGCAACATATTGATTTATATTGGTTTTTTAATTAGTTAACATTTACTAACATAGGAGAAGGAATGAATCTGCGTCCTTTACACGATCGCGTAATCATCAAACGTTTAGATCAAGAATCAAAGACTGCCTCTGGAATCATCATTCCTGACGCTGCTGCTGAAAAGCCAGATCAAGGCGAAGTATTGGCAGTTGGTCCAGGCAAACGTGATGACAGCGGTAAGTTGAATGCACCAGACGTCAAAGTTGGCGATCGCGTGTTGTTCGGCAAATATGCAGGTCAAACAGTTAAGGTCGGCAGCGACGAGCTTCTCGTAATGCGCGAAGAAGACATCATGGCTGTTGTACAGAAGTAATTAGTACCTAAGAAAGGAATTCAATCATGGCAGCAAAAGACGTCGTATTTGGAGATAACGCCCGTACCAAGATGGTAGAAGGCGTCAACATTCTTGCTAACGCAGTAAAAACAACTTTGGGACCAAAAGGTCGCAACGTAGTGATTGAGCGTTCATTTGGCGGCCCAACCATCACTAAGGATGGCGTATCCGTAGCAAAAGAAATCGAACTCAAAGACAAGCTCCAGAACATGGGTGCTCAGATGGTGAAGGAAGTTGCTTCCAAAACCAATGACATTGCTGGTGACGGTACAACTACCGCTACTGTATTGGCTCAATCCATCGTTCGTGAAGGCATGAAATACGTTGTTTCAGGTCACAACCCAATGGATTTGAAGCGCGGTATCGACAAAGCGGTAGCGGCTGCAATCGAAGAGCTCAAGAAAATCAGCAAGCCATGCACAACTACTAAAG
>JBJOJF010000156.1:0-5096 GCA_046046735.1 Pseudomonadota bacterium | reverse complement strand
ACAGTGGCTTGTTTTTCTAAACGAGTTAATTGTTGATCGAGTTCGCGCAAGATGTCTTCAACGCGAGTTAAATTCTCAACAGTGTCTTCTAAACGTGAAGCAGTTTCTTTACGACGCTCTTTATATTTCGAAACGCCAGCAGCCTCTTCCAAGAAAACACGCAACTCTTCAGGCTTTGCTTCGAGGATGCGATTGATAGTGCCTTGACCAATGATGGCGTAGCCTCTTGGACCCATACCAGTACCCAAGAAAATATCTTGAATATCTTTACGGCGCACTACTTGATTGTTAACGTAATAACTTGAGTTGCCGTCACGTGTGAGAACACGTTTGACTGCTAGTTCAGTAAAAGCGCTCCACTGACCTTGAGCACGACCATCTGAGTTATCAAAATTCAATTCAACACTAGCGCGCCCAGATGGCTTACGCAAACCTGAACCATTAAAAATAACGTCCTGCATGGACTCGCCACGCAACTCGCTGGCACGGGATTCACCCAAAACCCAACGAACGGCATCAATAATGTTCGACTTTCCGCAACCGTTGGGGCCCACAACGCCGATCAATTGACCTGGCATTTCGAAATGGGTTGGATCGACGAACGACTTAAAGCCGGAAAGTTTGATGGATTTCAGTTGCACGGCGTACTTTGCAGGGAAAAAAGGGGTTCAAATAAAGGGGGTAAAAATTAACACTAAAGTGGGAAGATGATAGCAAGCTTAAGGTTACTCACACGGGTTTTTGCCCCATCGATATAATGATAATTCGACATCCAGGGCCAAAACCCCTTAACAATCTGATAGTTAACTGAAAAGCATGAGCAAATCACCACAAAGCATCATCGAAGAAGCCTGGGAAAACCGAGCAAACCTGTCTCCAGAAGCTGTTTCTGGGGAAATTCGCAACGCCGTCAACGCCGTCCTCGAGGGGCTCAATACCGGCAGTATTCGCGTAGCAGAGCGCCGTAGCGTCGGGAAATGGGAAGTAAATCAGTGGGTTAAAAAAGCGGTTTTGCTCTCTTTCCGCCTAGAAGACAACAAACCTATGGGTGCCGGTGGCTACACCCAGTTCTATGACAAGGTTCCTAGCAAGTTCGAGAACTACACAGCAGAGGACTTTGCTGCTGGCGGTTTCCGTGTGGTACCTCCTGCCATTGCTCGTCGTGGCTCATTTATTGGCAAAAACGCTGTTTTGATGCCTTCCTACGTCAATATTGGCGCTTATGTAGGCGAAGGCACGATGGTTGACACTTGGGCCACCGTTGGCTCCTGTGCCCAGATCGGCAAAAACGTGCATCTTTCTGGGGGTGTTGGCATTGGCGGTGTTTTGGAGCCAATCCAAGCTGGCCCTGTTATTATTGAAGATAACTGCTTTATTGGAGCCCGCTCTGAAGTGGTTGAGGGCGTTGTGATTGAAGAAAACGCTGTTCTCTCGATGGGTGTTTATATTGGTCAAAGCACCAAGATCTACGATCGCGAAACCGGTGAAATTCATTATGGTCGCGTTCCAGCTGGCTCCGTAGTCGTTCCTGGCTCCCTGCCCTCTGCTTGCGGCACGTACAGTCTCTATGCAGCAGTGATCGTCAAAAAAGTGGATGCTCAAACAAGAGCTAAGACTGCAATCAACGAACTCTTACGCGATTAATCCACTATGAGCTCCACTCTCGAGTTAACCGAAGCCCTCATTGCCTGCCGTTCCGTAACACCGGCTGATGGTGGCTGCCAGGACTTGATAGCCAAGAGGCTTCAAGCAATTGGTTTTCATACTGAGAGTGTTGTGAGTGGTCCAGAGAATTTTCAGGTGACCAATCTGTGGGCGATTAAAAAAGGTTCAGCTGGCGATCAGGGTGAAGTACTCATGTTTGCTGGTCACACCGACGTTGTGCCGACTGGCCCTTTAGAGAAATGGGAAAGTGATCCGTTCACTCCAACCATTCGGGATGGCATGCTCTATGGTCGTGGAGCAGCGGATATGAAAACCTCCCTCGCAGGCTTTGTGGTGGCTACCGAAGAATTTGTCATCACCCATCCAAATCACAAAGGCTCAATTGCATTTTTGATTACCAGTGATGAAGAAGGTCCTGCCAATGACGGCACTGTCATCATGTGTGAGCGCCTGAAGAAACATGGACAACGACTGGATTACTGCGTCATTGGTGAGCCAACCTCCGTAGATCAACTAGGCGACATGATTAAAAATGGTCGTCGCGGCTCCCTCTCTGGCAAGCTGAGAGTTAAAGGGATTCAAGCACATATTGCCTACCCGCACCTTGGCAAGAATCCTATTCACCTCTCTGCACCGGCCATCCAATCATTAGTTGAAACTGAGTGGGATAAAGGAAATGAATATTTCCAACCGACAAGTTTTCAGATTTCAAACATACACGCTGGCACTGGGGCCAACAACGTTATCCCTGGCGAATTGACTATTGATTTCAATTTCCGGTTCTCTACAGAGAGCAAGCCAGAAGAACTTCGCGCTCGCCTTGAGAACATCTTAAGTTCCGCTGGTCTAGACTTTGAGATTGATTGGGTTCTGGGCGGCAGCCCATTCATCACTGGAGATGGCGCTCTCGCTGGCGCGCTTCGCAAAGCAATCAAGACCGAAACCAAAATTGATACTGAACTATCAACCACTGGCGGCACTAGCGATGGCCGTTTCATTGCCAAGATTTGCAAAGAAGTTGTAGAGTTTGGCCCTCTCAATGCCACCAGTCACAAGATTAATGAGTGCGTCATCGTCGATGATGTTGTGCCACTCAAGAATATCTACCGCAAGACACTTGAGCAATTGATCGCCTAAGCATGGACCCCTCGCCCCAGCAATCCTTAACGCTTGATCAATGCATTGATCAAATCGCCCAACAACTAGAAGCAGCTGACTTGTTTTATGGTCATGGTGCAATTGATGCCCAGAGTGAGGCCCTCTGGATCGTGAGTAAGCAACTTGATCTGAGTCCGGCGGATGCCCTAGACCACTTAGATCAAACGATCACCTCAGAACAAATCAACAAAGCACTAGAAGTTGCAAAGACTCGCATCAGCACGCGTAAACCGCTAGCCTATTTATTGGGTGAAGCCTGGTTGATGGGTATTCCATTTTTCTCCAGCGAGCAAAGCATCATTCCTCGCTCCTGGATTGCAGAACTTATTGTGGATGGATCACTTGAACCCTGGTTACCAGCAGATGGTAAGGCGCTAGATCTGTGCACTGGCAATGGATCCTTGGCAATTTTGCTTGCCCTCGCCTGCCCGGATATTCATGTGAGCGCTTGTGACATCAGCTTGCCTGCATTAGCAGTGGCCACCAGAAATCTAGACCGTCATGGACTCACTTCGCAGATTGAATTGTTTGATGGCGACCTATGGGATGCGCTACCTGAACCACATGATGACAACCGCTTTGATCTGATTATCTGCAACCCTCCTTATGTCAATGCAGACTCTATGAGCACCCTTCCCGCAGAGTATCGAGCAGAGCCAGCTCTCGCTTTGGCCGGTGGCGATGATGGCATGGATTTGATTCGTAAGATTATTGCTGGCGCCCCAGACTATTTATCTGAACGCGGCGCACTCTTAATTGAGATCGGCAATGAGTATGAAAACTTCAAGAGGGCATTTCCGCAAATCCCCGTCATGTGGATGGAAGTTTCTGCGGGAGATAAAGGTGTACTACTTATCCAAGCAGAAGATTTACGCTAGTTCTAGCAACTAACTTAATTCGGCTGCAGCGGCAATTGCCTGATCTATCCGCTCTACAGGTATCACTCTTAAACCGGGAATCTTTGTCTTCGGCATATTGGCCTTTGGAATAATCGCCACAGTAAAGCCGAGCTTTGCTGCCTCTTTAAGACGTTCCTGACCTCGTGGGCATGGACGAATTTCACCGGCCAAACCAACCTCACCGAAAACGATAAGCTCTTTAGGGAGGGCCTTATTTCGAATGGAGGATTGGATCGCCAATAAGACGGCCAAATCTGCTGCTGGTTCTGAAATCTTGACACCACCTACAGCATTTAAAAAGACATCTTGATCAAAACAAGCCACTCCTGCATGACGATGCAAGACTGCCAACAGCATTGCTAAACGGGCCTGCTCTAGGCCTACCGCTAGTCGCCTAGGATTAGGAATATGTGCCGTATCAACCAGCGCCTGAATTTCCACCAATAAAGGACGACTACCCTCTTGGGTTACTAATACGCAAGCTCCCGGAACCATCTCAGCATGTTGCGATAAGAAAATCGCTGAAGGATTGGCGACACCACGCAAACCTTTCTCAGTCATTGCAAATACACCCAGCTCATTGACTGCTCCGAAACGATTTTTAATCGAACGCACTAATCTGAATGAAGAATGGGTATCACCCTCAAAATACAGAACGGTATCGACAATATGCTCAAGCACGCGGGGACCTGCTAAGTGCCCATCTTTAGTGACATGCCCCACCATTAATACGCATATGCCACTAGACTTTGCAGCCCGCGTTAATTGCGCAGCACATTCTCGAACCTGTGCAACTGAGCCTGGAGCAGAGCTTAAGACTTCGGAATATAAAGTCTGAATAGAGTCCACCACCAACACTTGGGGTTTCACGGTATCCATAATGGACAAGAGCTTCTCAAGCTGAATCTCTGCCAAAACTTCTAGTTGCGGCGCTTCCAAAGCAATTCGTTTGGCACGTAGTGCGATCTGAGCAGCAGACTCCTCACCACTGCTATAGAGGACGTTCATACCCGAAGCACTCATTTCAGCTAAAGCCTGCAAGAGTAGGGTCGATTTACCAATACCAGGATCTCCTCCAAGCAGAACAACGCCACCTGGCACCAAGCCACCACCTAGTACACGATCGAATTCTTCCACGCCCGTACTGAATCTAGGAAGGTCTTCGGCTGAAATGGCCGAAAGCTTTTGACGCGGCAATGATTGCGCTAATCCCTGGAAACGAGAATTTGTACTTACCTCGGGCAGACCCTCTTCGAGAGTGTTCCATGCCTGACATGAAGGGCACTGCCCTTGCCATTTAGCTGAGGTTCCGCCACAGGACTGGCAGACATAAACGGTTTTAATTTTGGCCAATGGATTAATCGAGCTGAGTGC
>JBJOJF010000155.1:0-5879 GCA_046046735.1 Pseudomonadota bacterium | reverse complement strand
GACTCCTGCAGGTCAATCTCTCTACGCGAGCTGCCAAGAGATCTTTGCCTTGCTTTCGAATTTAGAAGATAACTTAGCAAATTTACGTAACTTAGAAGCGGGCAAGCTAAGGATTGCCGTTAGCACCACAGGTAAGTACTTCATCCTCAGGTTGATAGCAAAGTTCGTGGAATTGCATCCCAATATTGACATCTCTCTACAGGCTCATAATCGCAAAAATCTAATTCAAAGACTTGAGCATAATGAGGATGATCTCTATATCTTTTCTAATCCCCCAAAGGATATTGAATTAATCAAACAAACCATCCTACCCAATCCCATGGTGGTATTCGCCAGAGCAGATCACCCGCTTGCAGGCAAAAAGTCCCTTTCCTTTAAAGACATTGCTAATGAACCATTCATCATGCGTGAGACCGGGTCCGGTACACGCCTAATGGCTGAGGATATTTTCAGCGAGCATGGGATTGAGCCGCATACGCGACTAGAGCTATCTACCAATGAATCAATCAAGCAGGCAATCCTGGCAGGGCTAGGAATCTCCATTCTGACTCGCTATACCCTAGGGCTAGATGCACATGAATCAGATATGGTGGAACTAGACGTCCAGGACTTCCCTGTTGAACGGCAGTGGCAATTTGTATATCCCGCTGGCAAGGTTCTCCCGCCAATTGCAGTCGCTTTCTTGGATTTTTGCCGCCAAGAGGCTGCGTCAATCCCGGTACCGAAGGCTCGCTAAGCTCTGAATCCCATGCCTTTATAACGGGGCATGCAGGTGTGTATTGATTATCTAAAAATTAGATTACTAATATCTAAATTATTCGTTATTCAAATATAGAAATACTCTCTAGAATGGGTTCTGTTGTGAAACAACTATTTCATTTTTACAGGAGAAACCATGTCACTAATCAACACACCAGTTATTCCATTTAAAACCCAAGCTTTCCACAACGGTAAGTTTGTCACCATTTCCGATGAGACACTCAAAGGCAAATGGTCTGTTCTCATTTTCATGCCAGCAGCATTCACATTTAACTGCCCTACTGAAATTGAAGATGCAGCTGATAACTATGCTGAATTCCAAAAGATGGGTGCTGAGGTATACATCATCACTACAGATACTCATTTCTCACACAAAGTTTGGCATGAGACATCACCAGCTGTAGGTAAGGCAAAGTTCCCATTGGTTGGCGATCCAACTCACACATTGACACGTGGTTTTGATGTGCATATTGATGAAGAAGGTCTTGCATTGCGCGGCACATTCATCATCAATCCAGAAGGCGTTATCAAAACAGCTGAAATCCACTCAAATGAAATCGCTCGCGATATCTCTGAGACATTGCGTAAGCTCAAAGCTGCTCAATACACAGCCGCTCACCCAGGCGAAGTATGCCCAGCTAAGTGGAAAGAAGGCGCAGCAACATTGACTCCATCTTTAGATCTCGTAGGCAAGATCTAATCACCAAGTCAGTACGTCATTAAACCAAGCAGACTCTCTTCGGAGAGTCTATTGGAGAGGATCTTTTCCTGCCCAATAGACTCATCAAGATAAATTTAGGAACACATCATGTTAGATAGCAACATCAAAGAACAATTAAAGGCTTATTTTGAGAGGATCGTTAGCCCGATCACCCTTACGGCAACATTAGATGATGGTGCCTCCTCCGCTCAAATGCTGGAACTCTTAAATGAGGTTGCGGAGCAATCTAATAAGATCACCGTCAAGACGACTGGTACCAGCAAAAATATTCCAAGCTTTACGGTTAGTAAAGATGGTGACGAAGCTCGCATTGCCTTCTCTGGCCTTCCTATGGGTCATGAAATGACCTCATTCATCTTGGCCATTCTGCAATCAAGCGGCTATCCGCCAAAGGTTGAACAAGACATCATCGATAGCATTAAAGGCTTGAGCGGTAAGTTACGTTTTCAGACATTTATCTCTCTGTCTTGCCATAACTGCCCAGATGTAGTGCAAGCACTCAACCTCATGGCTGCCCTCAATCCGAATATTGAGCACGAGATGATTGATGGCGCCCTATATCAAGGTCTGGTTGATCAATACCAAATTATGGCTGTACCTACCGTCATCATGAATGGTGAAGTGTTTGGCCAAGGCCGCATGAGCGTAGAAGAAATCGTTGCCAAGCTCGATACTGGCGCTTCAGCACGTGATGCCGAAAAGATTAGTGCCAAAGATGCATTTGACTCCCTGATCATTGGCGGCGGGCCAGCTGGTGCTTCAGCAGCAATCTATTCCGCTAGAAAAGGAATTAAAACTGGCCTTGTTGCTCAACGCTTTGGTGGTCAAGTTGCAGATACTGTTGGCATTGAAAACTTCATCTCAGTAAAAGAAACCGAAGGGCCTAAATTAGTCATGGCCCTTGAGCAACACGTCAAAGAATATGAAGTAGATGTCATGAACTTGCAAACAGCTAAGAGCTTAAGCAAGACTGGTGATGAACTTGCGATCACCCTAGAAAATGGCGCTGTTTTGAAAAGTAAGACCGTTATCTTAAGTACTGGTGCTCGCTGGCGTGAAATGAATGTACCAGGCGAACAAGAGTACCGCGGTAAAGGCGTGGCTTACTGCCCGCACTGTGACGGCCCCTTATACAAAGGCAAACGCGTGGCGGTCATTGGCGGGGGTAATTCTGGGGTCGAGGCAGCGATTGACCTGGCGGGAGTAGTTAGTCACGTCACCTTAATCGAGTTTGATACCAAATTGCGCGCTGACGCAGTGTTGCAAAAGAAATTAAACAGCCTACCTAATGTCACCATCATTACTAATGCATTGAGCAAAGAAGTGTTGGGTGCCGATGGTAAGGTAACTACCCTGCGCTATGAAGATCGAGCAACCAATGAGATGCATGAGCTTGCACTTGAGGGCATCTTCGTTCAAATTGGATTACTACCAAATACTGATTGGCTCAAAGGTGTCATCGATTTATCACCTCGTGGTGAAGTCATTGTGGATGCTAAGGGTGAAACTTCTATGCCGGGCGTATTTGCGGCTGGTGATTGCACAACCGTTCCTTATAAGCAAATCATCATCGCTATGGGTGAAGGTGCTAAAGCCTCCCTCTCAGCATTTGACTATTTGATTCGCTCTTGATGCGAACTTCTCAGTGGTAGCGGGTTAATAGCTAATTGCTATTAACCCAGGATTTTCGAGCTATGCTGCCCCAAAGTTGGCGCTGCAAAAGGATCTGGGGCTGGTGTGCGACTAAACTTAATGGGGTGCTTAAATCCCTTATATTTGCCCACTACTGGATGCTGAAATAAGGCGATCATGTCCTCAGCCAACACCTGAGGATAATCAAACATATCCTCTATTTGACGGACAGCAGCACAGGGAACTAGCTCACCAAATATTGACTCCCACTCTAAAGCAGACTTCTTGCTCAAAGCCTGCCTTAATAGCGGCACTATGAATCCTTCCTCAGCAGCTCGCTTCTTAACCGTATCAAAACGCTCATCGCCCACCAAATCAATCAAACCCACTTTTTCACAAAGAGCATTCCAAAAGTGTGGTGTATTCGCAGATATATAAATATGTCCGTCTTGGGTTGGATGAATTCCAGTAATTCCACCTGAACGCATATCTCGACCAACGTTACGAGACTCATCTTCGGCCCAGATCATTCGCGCCGACTGCATCGTTAATGCAGTTCTCATTAGTGATACACCAACGTACTGACCCTTGCCACTTTTCTCTCGCTCATACAAAGCTGATGCAACACCCGTCGATATCATTGAAGCGGCGTAGTAATCAACAATGGAGCCATATAAAATTTCTGGCGGACCATCCTTCTTACCCTGCAGCACGCACATTCCCGTCATCGACTGCAGAACCTGATCATAGCCAGCCTTATCTTTTAAAGGGCCGGATTCTCCAAAGCCAGTAATGGCGCAATAAATTAACCGGGGATTTAACTGTTCCAGTTGATCATACGCAATCCCAAGTCTAGGTGGAACGTTTGGTCTAAAGTTATGGACGAGTACATCCGCCTCTTGAATCAATTCAAAAAGAATACTTAGACCCTCAGGGGTTTTCAGATCCAAAACAAGGCCGAGCTTACTTCGATTTACCCCTAAAAAAGCCCTGCTTTCAGAACTAAGTGTAGATGGATAGTTGCGCAAGTTATCTCCTGCTGGAGGTTCAACTTTGATAACCCATGCACCTTGATCCGCCAATAAGGAGCAGCCATAAGGCCCAGCAATATATGCACTTAGATCTAGTACTTTCACCCCTTGCAAGGGGCCGCGATGATTGCCCGGTGGAAATTGACTTGAAAAATACATACTCACTCTGCCGTAATATTTTGACGCTTCGCAACTGACTTCCAGCGCACTATGTCACCAGCTACCCTGGCTGCAAATTGCGCTGGAGTTTCTGGGTTCGCTTCTGCACCCTCTCGCAATAAAGCCGCCTTAATATCGGGTGAATTCAGAATCTTATTAATCTCACGATTCAAGAGGTTGACTATGTCAGTGGGCATTCCAGCTGGACCTAAAATTCCCCACCATAATTCAAATTCATATCCTGGTACTACTGTCGCCATCGGAATTAAATCCGGTGCAATTGGACTTGGCTTCAAACTGGTAATACCAATTGCACGAATACGGCCATTTCGAACCTGAGGTAATAGGGAGGGCCCACTGGCTAACAAAATTTGTGTTTGACCGCCAATCAAATCCGTCGTTGCTGGAGCCATGCCGCGATATGGGATATGAAGAGCGAAAGTCCCAGACATCACCTTGAGCAATTCGGTTGCGAACTGATTGCTACTTCCGGTGCCTGAAGAGGCATAGTTAAACTTTCCGGGGTTGGCTTTTATCAAAGCAATGAGCTCAGCAGGATTTTTTGCAGGAAAATCATTATTTACCGCAACAATAAATGGTCCCTTTGCTAGCATGGCAATTGGGGTCAAGCCTGTGACAGGATCAAAGCTCGCTTTAGTTTGAATGGCTGCGTTTGTTGTCATGCTCGATGAAACAGCTAAGAGCGTGTAACCGTCTGGCGATGCTTTAGAAACCTGCGCTGTTCCTGTACTTCCACTAGCTCCTGGACGATTATCAACCACTACGGATACTTTTAATGCCTCCCCTAAATTTTTGGCTATTAACCTCGCAAAAACATCATTCGACCCACCAACTGGATATGGAACTACTAAAGTAATTGGCTTCGTCGGATATGGTGACTGAGCACATAAGAGGCTAGTGATAGACAATCCCGCCAGAAATAAAAATAATTTTTTCATTGACCTTCTCTTTAGTTTAATAATCCAAGTTGCTGCGCCATATTGATCACAGATCGAGCTCGATTTGCAAATGGGGGGTCAATCATCTTTCCATCCACAACAAAGGCGCCAATTGAATTGCATTGCGCACTCCTTTCAGCCTCTATGACCTTTATTGCAAATGCTATTTCTTCATCACTCGGTCGATACACGGCATTAGCAATATCTATTTGACTCGGGTGAATACAACTTTTACCTAAATACCCAAGACTACGGGAGAGCTGAGCCTCTTCCTCATATCCAGCTTGATTTCCAATATTTGCGTAAGCACCATCAAAGGCAGCAACCCCAGTCTCATGAGCTGCCATGGCCATGGCAAACATGGCTTGCTGTACTGCTATCACCTGCGTACGATGAATGGCGTAGGGTTCAAATAGATCTCCAAGCCCTAATTGCAAACCCATAACCCGGGTATCAGCTGCTGCCAGCTCATGCGCCAAACGGAGAGACCTAGGGGTCTCGATATTCACCAACAATCGAGCTGGTGATTGACCATCTAGGTTGAGATTGTGCTGTTGTTCAACTGCCTCAATAGCTTTGGCGGCCGATGCCACTGCATGTCCACTCTCTACCTTGGGA
>JBJOJF010000154.1:0-3571 GCA_046046735.1 Pseudomonadota bacterium | reverse complement strand
AAGCCGCAGCGACAAACTCAAGACCTTCCTCGAAGAAGATTGATCCAAAGACTAACGGGCCTATAGCTCAGTTGGTTAGAGCAGAGGACTCATAAGAGAGATAACCTCGCTGTATTTTGCTAAGAACCTAATAAACATAAGGGTCTTAGCGTGGTAAGGGTGGATAAGTTTGCTTACACACCGCTTACACACCGAGGCAAGTAGTAAAGCAGTAGTTTTAGCCCAGTTTTATCGGGTTAAAAATAGCAGTTTTAGGGCCCATAGCTCAGTTGGTTAGAGCAGAGGACTCATAGCGAAAGTTGTGCACCAGATGATGAAAGTCGCTGTGTGAATGGTGTCAAATTCGGAGAAAGCTAAGTTCAGCAATGAATACGCTAACGCCGAGCCAAGCTTCAGTATGAAAGTGCTGTTGAAGGTGTAGAGACTAGACGGCACCCACCTAAGTGCGAGAGCATATGGTGAAGGCATAGTCCAGGGAGTAGTGAAAGCTACACAAACCGGAATCCTTTGGTCCCAGGTTCAAGTCCTGGTGGGCCCACCAGAAATGAAAATACCAACCTTCGGGTTGGTATTTTTTTTGCTCATGCCCTAAGAAAAATCACCTACCTTTACAATCAATTCATTATTAATTGTTTGCACCTCACTGCTACTCAAGGCTGACTTATGAATAAAATCGCCGCATTTATCTTTGCTTTCTCAGCCCTATCTCCAGCCATTAGTGATGCCGCAGAAATTAAAGTCGCTGCTGTTGAATTTAATCCCGCTGAGCAGAATGTCCAGGCCAATATCGACGGGATAGCAGCCAAAGTAACTACAGCTTCTCAGAATGGGGCCAAGTTAATTGTTCTGCCAGAGGTCGCTGTAACGGGTTGGATTATCGCTAGTAAAAAGGACTCGGATACGATTCCAGGCAAAGCCACTGCAGCAATGGAAAAGATCACGAAAAAATATAACAACTATGTTGTGATTGGCTTGTACGAAAACGATCCCGTAACTGGATTAACGCACAATGCAGCTGCACTTATTGGTCCAAAGGGATACATTGGTAAGTACCGTAAAAATCAATTGCCACCTGGCGACTTTAGTACTGCTACGCCAGGTAATTTAGGCTTCCCCGTGTTTGATACTGATATTGGCAGGATAGCCATGCTCATTTGTTTTGATGACAGTCGCCTACAGTCTTTATTACTTCCAAGTCTACGTGGTGCGGATATTCTGGCAATGCCCATTGGTTCCGATACGACACCTAGGTTTGAAAAAGCAAGTAGCGGAAATCACTCAACCATTGCAAACATAGCAACCCTATCTCCGTGGGTTGGCATTAATACTGTAGCCACGAATCAAGCGGGCATAGTGAAGATTCCCCAGGTCAAATTTGTTGATCAATTTACTGGTGGGTCTTCCATTTGGAATAGTAGCGGCAAACAACTCAGCAGCTCTAAAGCGGGCACCTGGACAAAGCCTGAAGAGCCAACAATTATTTATGCCACTCTGGATACCAATAAGAAAAGTGAGCAAAAAGAATTTTGGTTAAAGCACCGTCGCCCAGAGCTTTATGGCATCTATAACTTATACAAAGCACCTATTGATCCTGTAACGAACAATACCCAGAATCAGATCGGAGCGCTTTTAATTCAATATGATCCAGTGAATGGTGATGTAGATGCGAATGCGAATAAAGTGGAGGCCTTGATTAAGGCTAATCCGAATGGCTTTAATCTCGTAGTATTGCCATTCAATTCATTTTTGGGAAAAGTGAATTTAGATAAAACCAATATTGCCAAATATGCTGAGAGTTTGGATGGCAAGAGCGCCACATTAGCATCTAAGCTGGCACAAAATTACAAGACTTATCTTTTATTCTCCATGCCTGAGAAAAAGGATGGAAAGTATTACGAGACCGCCATTCTGTTTGACTTCAATGGTAAGCAAGCTGGGGTTTATCGCAAGTCTCATCTAAACGATAGTGAGCAGCAGTGGGCTACGCCAGGTAATGATCTTCCTGTGTTTAGTACTAACGACTTGGGCCGAGTTGCAGTCATGCTCAATGATGAAGTGCGCATTCCTGAGTTAACTGAAGTTTATGCATTAAATAGGGCTGACCTCATCCTCATTCCAGCTATGTATGACGGAAAGGCTTATGGCGGTGAAGTGAATATCCCTAAAGGCTTAGTACCAGAGGCTAGCAATCGAGGCATGTATATGTGGTTTGATATTGCAAAGTACTCCCAAGCCTATACATTAGTAGCTAATTATTTGCCAAAAGAATCTAGTGGCTTTAATGCTAGTGCCTTGTATTCATTGGTGCCAGAGGAGGGCTTTTATCCTCCGAATATCGCCCCTAATAAAGAGACTGCTCATCAAGTTCTGTTCACAACAAATCTGCAGAAAAACTTATGGATAGATCAACAAAAGTTAGTAGTGGGTAGACGCTGGGATCAAGCCACGCCTTTAACTCTAGACCCTCAAGGCGCTTGTTTTAAGGAGTGGCAAAAAGACTCTGTAAATAAAGAGATGTGTCCGCAAGCCGCTGCTGGACGGTAGACATGAAAAAGCCACCGTCTGGTGGCTTTTTATTTCTAATGGGATTAGTTCCCAATAGTCGCATTAGGGTCTGCGTTAAATCAAATTCATCAATGCCAAAGTACCTTTAATGACTTGGTTATTGTTCTCATTAAATAGTAATGGCGTTTGGAAATGATTGTGATTAGGAACCCGATATGCACCTGCAAGACGGCTGTACGATTGCAACTTAGTGGCCCAGTCTCCTGATTGCATTTGCATATATGGACTTTCATTCGCCCCGCAAGTAATGATTACTGGGCAATTAACATTCTGAGGAAAGTTCACTGGACTAAAGTCTTTTATTTCCTTTGGAGTCAGTTTTAAGAACTCCTGCCTGGAGGAGAGTGATACAGGATGGAGATCAGTCCATCCACTCAGGATGGATCCACCCTTAAGTAGCTTGGCCGGCAAACCTTGTTTCTGCCATTCGGTAACGAGCATCATATTGGCCAAATGACCGCCCGATGAATGGCCGGATACATAGAGCTTGCTGGGGTCGCCACCGATCTTTTTGGCATTTCTATAAACCCATGCAACAGCATTGCGGGCTTGGGTGACTAGTCCAGTCATCGTATTGGGAGGGATGTTGTCAAAACCAACGGAGATGAAGATTGCATTGGCCATCAAGAAGGGGACTGCTTGCGTCGAGTAGCTATCTTTACTGCCGAAGGTCCATGAACCACCATGAAAGAAAATCATGATCGGTAAGTCTGATGCTGATGCAGGTGCAAACACATCTAATTTGGCGGCATCAGAAGGCCCATATGAAAATGTCTTCGGAGGATATTGAGCTCTGACTTGCGCGCTTTTAGTCCCATACTCGGTGTTGATTTTCTCTAGCTCAGGCATGGGCGGTAAATAAGGACCCTGATTCAATTGATCGTTCAATTGACTGACGGTCCATCCCCTGAATACTGGCTTTTCCTGAGCCATTAATCCGAGTGTAGGCATGGCAGCGAGTGCTGAGCCAGTTAACAAGAACTTTCTGCGTGAGATGCTGTTTGAT
>JBJOJF010000153.1:0-3935 GCA_046046735.1 Pseudomonadota bacterium | reverse complement strand
AATCTTAACTGAATGCTTCTGGTAATACGAAAAACTACATCAAGTTTTTAATGCGACTCTGGAACTGCTTTCCCTTCTGCCAGCAAGGTGCTGAGATCAATTGCTGTCTCCGCCATTACCGTACCTGCATTTCTGCGTAGGCTATTGCCATCCCTAGTACCTTTGCTACCTTGTGCTTGCATATAGCGACCTAAGTATTGCGCTCTTGCAACCACCTGTTGTCCAAGCTTAAGTCGTTCTTTGCTATATGCCTCTAGTGCTGCAGGGTTTGCACCCAATGCGGCAATGTGGCGCGCAATTGCCATTGCCTCATCACCCGCTTTTGTAACTCCCATACCAACATGTGGTCGCCCAACAAAAGCTGCATCACCCATTAAAGCAATTCTGCCGAAGACAATTTGCTCTGATCGAACATCGTAAATTGCTTGCAAGAAGGGTGAGGCTGTTTTTTCTAAAATTTCTGCATATTGAGGTGCCAGAATTTCCCGGGCAACCGTTCGCATTTCAGCAATGTGCTTCCATGACACTTTCAATGGTGGGATGCCGGTTGGATAGTAGTGGCCATCTGCATCAGTTAGGAGCTTAATTAGTTCGCTATCTTCAGACGCTGGGCGATACCAAACAAAGTTATAACGGCGTTTACCTGATCTAGTGTCATTGCCTGGTCCTGCAACTGGGTATCCGAGCATTTGTTCGCCGTTGGGTAGGCAGAACCCAAAATAATTGAAGAGCGTATTTAGTGTGTAATTGGAGAGATGGCTTTCATCGCAGACACCGCGCCATGCAATGTATCCAGCATATTCGGGCTGAATATCTGGCGCCACTTGAGCTCTTACTGCTGAGCGAATGCCATCTGATGCAATCAGCAATTCAGCCTGATAAGTGCTGCCATCCTCGCAAGTTACCTGAACGTTGATTGAATCTTGAGACACCGCTTTTACATTTTTACCTTGCAAGTAACGTTCGCTAGGAAAATTCTCTTTCAGCAGGTGGTAGAGGCGACTCCATGAGGTCAGGATTTGGGGGAGTGGTATTTCGCCTAGGCTCTCACCGTCAATACCTAATGTAACTCTTTTGGATACGGCAACTCCTAAGCTGTCATCAACAGCAATGCCAGCTTCGCGTAAGGCATCTGCAAGCGCATCATGCGTCACGATTCCAGCGCCTCGACCATCCAAGGAGCCAATCGCCTTCTCTAGTAAGGTGACATCATGACCTTGGCGGAGCAATATGTTGGCTGCAAATAAGCCTCCAAGAGATCCGCCGATGACGAGAATTTTTGCCATCCTTAACTATGAAACCTTAGCATCAAGCGCTGCTTTTTCAGCTGCGGGGTAATTCAATTCAATTACGATGCCGTTAGGATCATCTAAAAATAGTTGGTGAAGCTGCAGTACGGGTACTGTTCGCTGCCTACAAGGAATGCCTAATTTATCAAGATGAGCAAGTTTGGCTTCTAAGCCTTTTGCAAAGAAGGCAATATGATCTACCGCCCCAGAACCGAAGAGCGAACTGGGATCACGCTCACCAAGGTATTGTTTTAGACCATTGGGATCATTCTTATCAATCGCAATTAAATGCAGTACTGCGTTTGCCCAATCGCTTTCATCGCCGTTGTAAAGCCAGACCCCAGGGAATGGAAACTCTGGGCGTGGTCCAACAGTTAGGCCAAGCACTTCACTATAAAACTGAGTGGTCTTTTCAATCTCTAGGCTACGGATGGAAAAATGATTTAGGCTGAGGTTTGACATGTTATTTTTTACCAGTAGTAAACAAGGTTTTTGCTGAAATAAGGTAGGAGCGAATTCGATCTTGAATGATTTCTTGCTCGGTGTTGGGATTACCTGAGTCATAGATGGCTTGACCGTAAATCCAACGGCGCATTCCGATGTAAAAAATGCCGCCATGCAGACCCATTAAAAACTCTAATTCTCGTTGCGAGGGTTTGCCGCGGGTGCTGCGACCGCAGTGTTTGCGAGTTTCGCGAATGAGCCTAGGCAACAGGCGATCACGCAATAACTCAAAGAATCGGTCACTAATTGAGTGGTCGCTTAAACCTGAGAAAATCAAGATACGAACGAAATCGTAGGTGAGCACCGTGTTCGAGTAGTCGATATAAAACGCATTAAATTTTTCTTCTGGAGAAAGATGCTTATCGTCTAATAGCTGCTCCCATTCAGGCTTCCAGCGTGACTCAAAGACATCCTCATAGACCGCTTTAATTAAAGCGTCTTTAGTAGGGAAGTAGTGATAGAGCAGGGTATGAGTTACGCCCAGTCCTTTTGTAAGGTTTCTGAGTTGTCCATCGATCCCGTGTTTTGCGAAATACTGAATTGCGCGATCTAGTATTTGACGCTTGCGATCTGCCGTACTCATTCTGCGACGAGCGGGTGTGCCAGTTGCAGCTACTTCTGTAGCGATGCTGTTGTTGGCGTTGCGGTCTTGAGCAAAACTCATCGTCATCAGGGTTTATCCGAATTTGGCCTTATTGACCAAAAGTTAAATAATGGTACATTGTTGAACAATTGGTAGATAAGACTCTATTCGTACAAACCCCAAGGAGATGTAATGGAATTAAATGGCGAGCAACTCATCGCGGCTCCAATCCCCGATGTATGGAAGGGGTTGAACGATATTGACGTGCTCGCAAAGTCCATTCCTGGCTGCGAAGAAATTAGTCGAGTCTCCCCAGAAGAGATTCATGCCAAGGTAATGTTCAAAATTGGTCCTGTGAGGGCCAGATTTGCAGGAAAGCTGCTATTGAGCGATGTCATTCCCAATCAGTCTTGTTCGATGGCATTTGAGGGTTCGGGCGGCGCCGCCGGCTTTGCAAAAGGCCGCTCACGAGTTGAATTAAAGATTGCCGAAGGCGGCACCCTGATCTCCTATACGACAGAGGCCTCTATCGGAGGCAAGTTAGGGCAAATTGGTGGACGCTTAATCAGCGCTTCTGCCAAAAAAATTGCAGATGATTTTTTTCAACGCTTTGCAAAAGAATTGGGTGGCGAGGTAGTGCCGCTAGAGTCAGGCGCACAGACCGAATAAGGTTTGGCGACATAAATATAAAAGTAGTGGAGGAGACGCAATGAAAGCTGCAGCATTTGATTATGCAAAACCAAAGGCTCTCAGCGAGGCTTTATCCTTGCTAGCTGAGGCTGGGGAAGATGCGCGTTTGATTGCCGGTGGCCAGACGCTTTTGGCTACGCTCAATCTGCGCCTCTCTGAGCCGAGTATTCTGATTGACATTACTAATCTGGATGAACTCAAGGGTATTGCCATCATCGGCGACCAATTAAGGATTGGGGCTTTAGTCACCCATACCGAGATTGAAGATTCCAATTTGATTGCGCAGCATGCGCCACTCCTGAAGGCTGCTGTCCCACATATTGCCCATAGAGCGATCCGCAATCTAGGGACTTGGGGTGGTTCCCTTGCTTACGGAGATCCCGCGGCTGAGTGGCCTGCATGTAGTTTGGCGCTTAATGCAACTATGTTGATTGCAGGCCCAGATGGCGAGCGTCGCATTTCAGCGCAAGACTTTTTCATTGATCTGTACACCACCTCCTTAGAGCCCAACGAAATTCTGATCGCGACTGAAATTCCCGTTGCAAACCCCAATCAAGTTTTTTACTTCCATGAGCTAGCACGTCGTCATGGTGATTATGCGGTTGCGGGAGCTGCCTTAGTTGCAAATAAAACTGGCAATGTTCTGAGTGATTGCACTTTCACCTTCTTTTCTGTTGGCGCTACGCCTGTCATGGCCACAAAGGCTCAATCACTAGTCGACGGTATACCTCTTAGTGATGAGTTGATTGGTAAAGCAGTTGATGCCGCAAGGGCGGAGATTGAGGCGATTGCAGATATCACTAACAGCGCAGAAACTAAGCAACACTTAATTGGTGTTTTGTTAGAGCGTGGCTTAAAGCATTTAATTG
>JBJOJF010000152.1:0-3705 GCA_046046735.1 Pseudomonadota bacterium | reverse complement strand
GACAAGAGGGTTGCCTTGGGTGCGAATGAAGATTGCCGCTAGTCTAGATGGGAAGACTGCACTCCCCGATGGGCGCAGCCAGTGGATTACAGGTCCCCTCGCTAGAGCGGATGGGCATCATTGGCGCGCTCAAGCATGCGCAATTTTGACTGGTGTTGGCACAGTGAAAGAGGATGATCCGACTCTCAATGTGAGAGATGTTGATACAACGCGTCAACCTTGGAAAATTATCGTGGACTCCAAATTAGAAACGCCCTTAGATGCAAGGGTGTTGAAGCATTTGGATCAATCGGGCGCCATTCTTGTTTGCGCTTCTTTGGCTTCTGAGGCTAGTCAAGAAAAGGCAAAAGCGCTTAAAGATATTGGCGTAGAAGTGCTGGAGATGGCAAATATCCATGGCAAGGTGGATCTCCCAAGGCTGATTGCGTATTTGGCGCAAGAGCGCCATATGAATGAAATTCATATTGAGGCTGGTTTTAAATTAAACGGATCCTTGCTAAGAGAAGATTGCGTGGACGAGTTGCTCTTGTATTACGCGCCCTTTTTTATGGGGGAGGGAATTGGCATGGCCAATGTTTCCCCATTAACTGATTTAACTCAACGGAGAGATTGGCAATTAATGGATCAAAGTATGTTTGGTCCGGATATGCGAGTACGTCTCCAAAAATCCAATCCCGCCTAAAATACCAACATGTTTACTGGAATCATCACTGCCGTAGGGCAAATTAAGAACGCCCAAGCAAAGGGTGATGGCATGCATTTATTGGTTGAGGTTCCTGCGGGATATCTTGACGATGTTGCACTCGGAGATAGTATTGCGATTCAAGGCGCATGTATGACTGCTACCGAATTAACTGCAAATACTTTTGCGCTGGATATTTCGCGTGAGTCATTGAATAAAACGGTCGGCCTGGACAAGGTAGGCCCGGTCAATCTTGAGAAAGCCCTGCGCTTAAATGATCGTTTGGGTGGTCACTTGGTCAGTGGTCATGTGGATGGCGTTGGAAGCGTTGCGCATTTTTCTGCCGTTGCTCAAGATCCCTATGGATCTTGGTTGTTAAAGATTAAGGCTCCAAAAGAACTGGCGCCATTCTTGGCTTATAAAGGATCCATTGTGGTCAATGGCGTTTCTTTAACAGTTAATCAGGTTGAAGATATGCCAGATGCTTGCATGGTGAGCATCAACATCATTCCCCACACTCTAGAAAATACAACCTTGGGTGGATTGCAAGTTGCCAGTGCGGTTAATCTGGAGATTGATTTAATCGCGCGTTACGTTGCACGAATGTTAGAGACGCAAACGAAATAAGTTTGTTTATTTCTTTTGGTAGCGAGTCGGATCGGCTAAGTTTGCTTGTTTAAATCCAATTTGTCTTAAGCGACAGGATTCGCATTCACCACAGGCTTCACCCAAATCATTTGCTTGATAACAAGAAACAGTCTGAGAGTAATCCACACCCAAAGTAGTGCCGAGCTGGATGATTTCTGCTTTGCTCATGCTGATGATGGGGGCGTGTACTCTAAAGCGATTCTCATTATTGAGCGCTTCAACACCCGCCTTAGTTGCTAAATTAGCCATCGTTTCAAAAGAGGCAACATACTCAGGGCGGCAGTCTGGGTAGCCTGAGTAATCAACTGCATTAGCACCATAAAAAATATCTAGACCACCCAGAGACTCTGCCCAACCCAGAGCGAGCGATAACAAAATCGTATTGCGTGCAGGCACATAGGTGACCGGAATTTCTTGATCTTTCCCGGGGGTAACCGGGACATCAATGGATGAGTCGGTTAGAGCGGATCCACCAAATCGTGTCAGATCTAGATTGACTACCTCGTGACGAATCACGCCCATCTTTTTCGCTAGATGTTTAGCGGCAGCTAATTCAGAGGAGTGACGCTGACCATAACCAACAGATAAAACATACGGTGCGTAACCTAAATCTTTTGCTAACGCCAGAATCGTGCTCGAGTCGAGTCCACCAGAAAAGAGAATGACCGCTGGTGCATTTGGTGTGCGTGGCGCGATATTCTGAAATGCAGCAGACAACGTAGACATGGCAAATTTATTTGCTAGCAGAAATCAGTTGCTGGGCATCTTTCGCTGCTTCAGAATCTGGATATTTGCTAATGATCTCGCTAAATGTTTTTTTAGCCGCTGCCTTATTGCCACTTTCTAACTGACAATTACCCAGAGTCAGCATGGCACTCGGAATGCGTGGATGATTTGGGAAGCGTTTAATGAGACTTTGCAGTTGTGCAATGGCGCCAGCATAATCTTTGTTGGCATATTTACTATTGCCACTCCAAAAGAGTGCGAGCGGTAAATAAGGACTCTTAGGATACTTGTTTGCAAACGCAGAGAATCCCTCATCAGCCTTTTTTAAATTACCAGTCTGAAAGGCTTTCAGTGCGTCATCGTAAGCCTTCTTTTCATTTGGCTGCACGATGCCACTAACGCCTTCAATGTTGACCGTGCGCGGCTCAAAATTACCTAAGCGTGAGTCTAGATCTTGATAGTACGTTTTTTGGCTAGACGTAATATCTTCACCTTGTTTCTCTAAATTCTCTACCTTGCCACGTAGCTCTGCGTTCTCTGCCTTGAGCTTTTCAATTTGAGCTTGAAGCTCTAGCTGAGTGGCTGTGATGGTCTTGCGCAAATCCAAGATCGCTTTGCGAGCATCATCATCATTAAAGAGTGCCCATGCATTATTGGATAGGCCCAAGAAAAGAGCTGCAGTACTTAAACAAAACGCTCGTGAGAGCGTTTGTTTAAAAGGGGTTCTAAGCTTGCGCATTAGTTTGTGATGTAAACAATGTCAGCGCGGCGATTTTCTGCCCATGCTGCTTCGTTGTTGCCTTCAGCTTTTGGCTTTTCTTTACCAAAGCTTACTGCTTCCATTTGATCATCGGATACGCCCATGAGGTTCAATGATTTACGAACTGCATCTGAACGACGTTGACCTAAGGCTAAGTTGTACTCTGCAGTTCCGCGATCATCGGTATTACCTTGAATGATGATCTTTTGTTTTGTGTTGGCTTTGAGGTAGCTTGCATGAGCTGACAACATTTTTTGGTATTTAGTCTGAACGGTGTACTCATCAAGACCAAAGTAAACACTTTTCTCAAATAAAGGACTCTTAGGATCGTTCCAAGGTTGTGAACCAAATTTACCGCTATTGGCACCATCAACATCGTCTAAGTTCACGCCAGATGAGCAAGCTACCAATAATGCAGTGGCTCCCAAGAGTGCAAATGTTGCGGCACGGCGTGCAATAGAAATCTTCATTTTCTTTCCTTTGTCCCTTTAAAAGGGGTGATTAATTGAGCTAATAGCCAATATTATGCCCCTAAGAGCATCAAAAGTGGCTATTTTGCTAGGAAGAAGTTGATTGTTCTACTGGACTTAGTCCATGAATGGACCCCAGGATGGCTGACGAACATCAGAACCTGGAATGCTTAATACCTGTTTTGAGTTGCCATCAACAGAAACGGCAGCCAATACCCGTCTACCGCCAACCTTGGTTGAATACAGTACGTATTTACCGTTAGCTGCAAAAGAAGGGGATTCGTCTGAGCTGCCGTCAGTCAAGGCTTGGGTCTCACCGGTAGCTAAATTCATGATGTAGAGGCGGAAGGCGCCGCCAACATTGGCGATGTAGGCCATATGCTTGCCATCTGGAGAAATGCGAGGGGAGGTAACAAAAC
>JBJOJF010000151.1:0-4552 GCA_046046735.1 Pseudomonadota bacterium | reverse complement strand
CGCCTGCATGGCGGCTTGATAAATTTGATCTATTTCCGGATTGCTAATTGCCGAAGACAAGCCTTTTTTGAGCAACCACATTTTGTCTAGGCTTCGCCCAAACTCAATTAACTCACCTCGAATTAAATGCTTGTGCATTTGCCTGCAAAGTTCCACAATTTCTGCAACTTGCTGGGTCTTATCGGTTTGCAAAACCGACTCGCGTTGTTTCTTGTGTAAATCACTTGAGTCGTGCTGAATGCGAGAATCGCACAAAATTAGACACTCCTCCAATTCATTCAGCGTGGACGGCTCCATGCGGATAGCATGGACCAGATTCTTTTTGCCATCCAGTTCAATTAAATTGAATCCGCCAAATGCCGACGCATATTGATCTTGCCATCCACCGGCAACTCCAAAACAAACACGCTCGGCTTGGAAAGCTAACTCGGCCACTTCGTAAGTTGTCCAACGGTCAAGCCGCATTTCGTTAAATGCAGCGACCACTGCCGTAGTAACCGCAGAGGAGCCGCCCAGTCCAGAACCAACTGGAAAATCAGAACGCACGTAAAGGTCAAAGCCATAAGTAGGTTTAATGACCGAAACAACGGCACGCAACAAGCCTCGATTTTCAGACTCCAAGAGCGCCATCAATGATGGATACACCTCATGGGTGTCCAAATCTTCGGAATAAATATTGATTTCTTTGTCAGACCGTGGAATTAAGGTTGCATGGCTGTACAACGCAACCGTTGTACTGAGTACTGCACCTGGGTTATCAACAAAATAGTAAGTTAAGTCTGAACCGCCACCGCTAAAACTGACCCTTACGGGTGCTCTAGCCCTGGTCAAAATGGGCGCCTCGGGCGAAGCAAGGTCATATTCTGGAGTTACCAGGTCAACCAGTTTGCCATCATTGTTGACGCGAGGAATGACATGAAAGCCAAGGTCTAGGAGCTTTAGCAATTCCTCCCGACTGGCGTCAATGGACACACTTCGAAAGTCAGTGTTCATACAAGACGTCACAAGATCGGAGGTGTGACCACCTTGAATCAAATATCTGCGCAAGTCGCCATTTGTGATCAGCCCTTTTAAATGGCCCTCTTCGTCAACCACGAAAACAATTTGAAAACGGCTGAACTCCATTCGCTCGATAGCAGCCAGCACCGCTTTCGTAGAAAGAATTGTTAGCTGCTCAATCAAGTCGTTCAAAATGTAACTCCAAGAAATGACTCTATTTTTTTAGCAGAGAAATCCAACATTTCTTTTGTGAGCGATGGCTGAACCCCAATCCAAAATGTGTTGTTCATCACAATATCGGTGTTGGTCAAATCCTCACTGATGCGGTATTGAGCACCATTCATGTAGGGCTGCCGCGTTAGATTGCCGGCAAACAGCAACCTTGTTCCTATCTTATTTTGGTCAAGATAAGTCAATAAGTCGAGTCTAGAGACAGGGCAGTTGTCTTTTAAGGTAATTGGGAAACCAAACCAAGAAGGGTCCGAATGTTCAGTGGCTTGGGGCAAACTGATAAATTCTTCACAGTCCTTGAGGCGCTCTTTTAAAAAAGCAAAGTTATTTTTACGCGCCTTAATGAATTCTGCCGCTCTTTCTAACTGGGCAAGCCCACAGGCAGCTTGCATGTCCGTTATTTTGAGGTTGTAGCCCAGATGGCTGTATGTGTACTTGTGGTCATAGCCATAAGGCAAGTTACCCATTTGTTGGCAAAAACGCTTGCCACAAGTGTTGTCTTTTCCGGGTTGACAGTAGCAGTCTCTACCCCAATCGCGAAAAGACTCAGCAATGCTTTTAAGCTCGTCGTGCTTTGTAAAGACAGCCCCCCCCTCTCCCATGGTAATGTGATGAGCAGGATAAAAACTCAAAGTGGCAATGTCGCCAAACGTGCCCACCATCTGGCCTCGGTATGTGGAGCCCAATGCATCACAGCAGTCTTCAACCAGCCACAAGTTGTATTTTTTGCAGAGCGCCGTCACCACATCTAAATTGAAAGGGTTGCCAAGGGAGTGGGCCAACATGATGGCCTTGGTTTTAGGGCCAATGGCTGCTTCTATTTTGCTTGCATCGATGTTGTGCGTCACTCGGTCTACATCGACAAATACAGGAACAGCACCAAATTGCAAAATGGGGTTAACAGTGGTGGGAAAGCCGGCGGCCACACCAATTACTTCATCGCCTTTTTGAATTGCCCGCTCGCCTAATTTAGGGGATGTCAGTGTATTGAACGCAACCAGGTTGGCCGAAGAGCCAGAGTTAACGGTTATCAAATGTTTGATGCCAATGAAGGCCGCCAGCTTTTTCTCAAACTCGGCATTAAAGCGGCCTGTGGTTAGCCAGCCATCTAAACTGGCCTCAACCATGTATTTAAGTTCTTGGGCGCCCATCAGTTTGCCCGATGGCGGAACAGCAGAGGCTCCCGGAAAAAAAACCGAAGGTGCATAAGCAATTTCGGCATATTGCTGAACCAGATCGGCAATTTCACTCCGTATTGAATCTGCACTTTTGATTGGCAAGGGCATATTGGATGCTGTCATAGCGCTTTGGTCTGCATAGCAATACTGTATTGCAGTATTTGATCTAGGCAAAGTTTTTTCATGTTTTCTTGGTTAAGCCATGCACGGTGCCATTGCGTGATATTTTGCAAGGCGGTTTGGAGCTTCCAAGACGGGCTCCATCCCAATTGCAACTTGGCTTTAGAAATATCGAGTTTGAGGTAATTGGCTTCGTGAGGGTGCTGGCCTGGGTCTAACTGCCAACTGGCTTGATTTCCCCAACTCATTGCAAGCTGTTCAACGATCCATTGAACGGGCATAGCGTCATCCTCATGAGGACCAAAGTTCCAGCCTTCTGAATAGGTTGAACCCTTATAAAAGAGGTGCTCAGCCAAAGTAAGGTATCCGCTGAGTGGTTCCAGCACGTGTTGCCAGGGGCGCGTTGCATGGGGGTTGCGTATTTGAATATCTGCGTTTCGCTCAAAGGCGTGAAGAATGTCGGGCACCAAGCGGTCTGAGGCCCAATCACCTCCGCCAATTACATTACCGGCTCGTGCGGTTGCCACGGCAATGCTTTGTTGCTCAAGAAATGACTTGCGATAGGCCGCCGTGACCAGTTCAGCGCAAGCTTTGCTGCTGCTGTATGGATCGTGGCCGCCCATGGGGTCATGTTCGTGGTAGGCCTTGTGTATTTTTTCTTTGTTCTCGTAACACTTGTCGGTTGTTACCACAAGCACGGCTTTCACACTTGGGGTATTACGGATAGATTCCAAAACATGCACTGTGCCCATCACATTGGTGGCATATGTTTCAATAGGTTCTGAGTAAGAATGACGGACTAAGGCTTGTGCAGCCATGTGAATCACAATTTCGGGGCTTGCAGCCTGCATTGCTTTTTGCAGAGTAGGATGATCACGAATGTCGGCAATTATCGATGTCATGCCTTGTGCAACATTTGCCACTTCAAACAAGTTGGGGCTGGTAGGTGGGCTTAGTGAATACCCAGTGACTTCAGACCCAAGGCTTTGCAACCACAAAGATAGCCAACTGCCTTTGAATCCTGTGTGGCCAGTCAAGAATACGCGTTTGCCTTGCCAAAAGTCTGGGTTCACTGCCAAACCTTCCAAGGCGCTTTGCCGGTTTTCCAAAGCTCTTCTAAAAGAACTTTGTCACGTAGGGTGTCCATGGGTTGCCAAAATCCATCGTGTTGAAAGGCCGCTAATTCCCCTTCTTTTGCCAAACGCTCTATGGGGCCACGTTCCCATATAGTTTTATCGCCACTGATGTAGTCAATTACTTTCTTCGACAGTACAAAGAATCCGCCGTTTACGTTTGCGCCATCGCCTTGGGGCTTTTCTCTAAAACTGTTCACGCGATTACCTGTAACGTCAAGAGCCCCAAAGCGACCTGGTGGAAGTACTGCTGTTACTGTAGCTCTAACTTGTTGCGCTTTGTGGAATGCGATGAGTTCTGTGATGTTTACATTACTTAGGCCATCTCCATAAGTTAGACAAAAAGTATCGTCCTCTTGTAGATATCCTGCTACGCGTTTGAGGCGACCGCCAGTCATTGTGTCGTCACCCGTATCCACCAATGTAACTTTCCAAGGTTCAGCTTTTTGATTGTGGACTGTCATTCGGTTTTCTGACATGTCAAAGGTAACATCCGACATGTGTAGGAAGTAATTTGCAAAGTATTCTTTGATGACATAACCTCTGTAGCCGCAACATACGATGAAATCATGTATCCCGTGGTGAGAATACATTTTCATGATGTGCCAAAGAATAGGCATGCCCCCTATCGTAATCATGGGTTTAGGTTTAAGGTCTGTTTCCTCTGAGATGCGAGTACCTAAACCACCGGCAAGAATTACAGCTTTCATGATCTTAGATGTTGCTTTTTAGATGGAAGAATTTCTTGATTTAGAAAAAATTTATGCTGATTTAATTTGTACCTGCGTGAATTTTTCCTATAGTTTATAGGTTTCCTAAACGGCAGTTGCAATTTATGAAGATCAGATGGAAATTAATCTATGCCAATTTGCCAATGCACATAATTTAAAT
>JBJOJF010000150.1:0-5760 GCA_046046735.1 Pseudomonadota bacterium | reverse complement strand
GTCTGACTTTCACCAGACTTTTCTTGAATCAAAGTTACCTTAACGCCTGGTAAAAGCACCGCTTTTGAACGCAATAAGCGAATGAGTTCCGGCATTGGAATGGCTGAACTATCGAAATATTTACCATCTGGCCAGGCACGTACACGCGTACCGTGAGATTTTTCTTCTTTGCCTGCACTGACAGATTTCAGCTTTTCAATCACCTTGCCGTCAGCAAAAGTCAAAGTGGAAACTTGGCCTTCACGCCAGACAGTCACCTCTAATCGTTTTGATAAGGCGTTGGTTACTGAAACACCTACGCCATGCAAACCGCCTGAGAAGGCATAAGCCCCACCAGTGCCTTTTTCAAACTTTCCACCAGCATGGAGCTGAGTAAATACGATTTCAACCACCGGCAACTTCTCAGTGGGATGCATTCCAACCGGAATACCACGGCCATCATCCTCAACGCTAACGCTGCTATCGGTATGCAAAGTCACAATAATTTGCTTACCAAAGCCACCCAATGCCTCATCAGAAGCGTTATCTAGCACCTCTTGAATGATATGAAGCGGGTTATCAGTGCGGGTGTACATTCCCGGCCTCTGTCGGACGGGTTCCAATCCCTTAAGGACTTGAATTGATGATTCGCTGTATTCGGAAGTTTTACGGGTAGCCATGCGCGCAAATTGTAGTCATGTCTAAAACAAAACCGGAATTTTCCGCGAAGTACCCCTTCTTTCATGCCAAAATTGAAGGATGGGAGCCTTAAGTCACATTCGCGTTTTAGACCTCAGCCGTGTTCTTGCCGGTCCGTGGTGCGCACAAAACCTTGCCGATCTCGGTGCCGACGTCATTAAAGTGGAGCGGCCTGGCGCTGGGGACGATACCCGGCACTGGGGACCCCCATTTGCCAAAGACCCAAATGGTGAAGAAACCGAGGAATCTGCCTACTTTATTTGCATTAACCGCAATAAAAAGTCTATTACGGTCGATATCAGCAAGCCAGAAGGTCAAGAAATCATCCGCCAGCTTGTAAAAGACTCTGATGTACTGATTGAAAACTACAAAGTAGGTGACTTAGCTAAGTATGGCCTGGATTACAACAGCCTTCAGAAGGTAAAAGCCGATCTGATTTACTGCTCTATCACGGGTTTTGGCCAGAATGGTCCTTATGCGCACCGCCCTGGCTATGACTTCATCATCCAGGGAATGGGTGGCTTCATGAGCGTGACCGGTGAGGCTGATGACTTTCCTGGCGCTAGCCCTCAAAAAGCGGGGGTAGCCATCGCAGATATCTTTACAGGGATGTATGCCAGCACAGCCATCTTGGCTGCAGTCGTGCATCGCGACCGGACTGGCCAAGGCCAATATATTGATATGGCCCTGCTCGATACGCAAATTGCCGTTATGGCCAATGTATCCAGTGCCTACCTATGCTCAAATAAGGTTCCTCGTCGCTGGGGCAATGCATCTCCCATCATCGTGCCCTATCAAACCTTCCCCACCTCAGATGGCTGGATGATTGTTGGAGTGGGTAATGATGGTCAATTTAAGCATTTCGTTAGTACGGGTGGTGAAGGGCATTTGGCCAGCAACCCCCTTTACATTACGAACCCACTTCGAGTGGAGAATCGTAAGTCATTGATTCCATTACTAGAAGAGATGACTAAACGCAAAACTAAGGCAGAATGGATCAGCCTGCTGGAAGCCGCCAATGTGCCCTGCGGCCCAATCAATAACTTCCAGGAAGTCTTTGAAAATGAACAAGTTAAAGCCAGAGGCATCCAAATAGATGTGCCGCACCCTACTGCGGGCACCATGAAACTAGTTGCCAGCCCAATGCGCCTGTCTGAGACCCCCGTGGAAGTTCGTTTAGCGCCACCAACCCTGGGTCAGCATACGAATGAGATCCTACGGGATCGCTTACAACTTGATGCTGACGCTATAGCGGCCCTACAGTCAAAAGGCATCGTTTAACTGCAATGTTGGACTCCAAAAGCCCTCGCCAACTATCACTTAAGCAGGTTCTTATTTTTGGCGGGCTAATGGTGACATTCTCCATGGGTATACGCCATGGATTTGGCTTATTTAACCTTCCAATCACTTCAGCAAACGGCTGGGGACGTGAAACCTTTGCGCTGACTATCGCACTCCAAAATCTGATTTGGGGAGCAGTTCAACCCGTTACTGGCGCATTAGCTGATCGCTTTGGCGCACTCAAAATCATGGTTGCTGGTGGCGCTCTATACGCACTAGGTTTAGCGGGAATGGCAATCTCCACAGACGTTCTGAATTTTTCTTTGGCCGGAGGTTTGCTTATCGGTCTTGCCCAAACTGCAACAACCTATAGCGTTGTTTACGGAATCTTAGGTCGCAACGTTCCCGCAGAAAAAAGAGTGTGGGCAATGGGCATCACCGCTGCTGCTGGATCCTTTGGGCAATTTTTGATGATCCCAGTTGAGCAAGGCTTATTGAGTAATCTTGGTGCTAATGATGCGCTTCTAATGTTGGCTCTCATGGCAAGCCTCATGATTCCGATTGCATTCGCATTACGTGAACCTAATGTCATCAGCACTCATCAACGCGGTGATCAAACCATCAAGGAAGCTCTCAAAGAAGCGATGGGAAATCCAAGCTTTCGCTTTCTGACTTTGGGATATTTTGTCTGCGGATTCCAGGTGGTGTTTATTGCCGTACATTTAGCGCCCTACCTCAAGGACATGTCTAAAATTTATACAGCGGTTGGTGCACCAGCAGTAGCTACCACTGCACTTGCACTGATTGGTCTATTTAATATCTTTGGCACCTATAGCGCAGGGATTCTGGGACAGCGTTTTCCAAAGCGGTATCTTTTATCTGGAATTTATATCCTCAGATCTGTGGCGATTTTAGGTTTTATCTGGCTACCCCTCAGCCCAATGACTACCTACATATTTGCTGCCATTATGGGTTTCCTCTGGCTATCCACTATCCCCTTAACGAATGCGATTGTGGCGCAAATCTTTGGGGTTAAATACCTCACCATGTTATCCGGTCTAGTCTTCTTCTCACATCAACTAGGCAGCTTTTGCGGAGCCTACTTAGGAGGATATTTATTTGACCGAACCGGTTCATATCTCATCGTTTGGAATATTGCCATTGCCCTCGGTGTATTTGCATTCTTGGTGAACTTGCCGGTGAAGGAACGCGCGGTACATCGCGTCGCATCAGCATGAAAGTGAAGCATTTTTATTTTCAAACTTTGCTCTATCTATTGGCCTTCGCTATTTTGGCCATCATATTTACAACTTACTTTGCACCCGAAATGATGGTGGCCATTACGAATCAAGTATGGGCATTATGTGGTTGGTAAATTTCAGATCAGTGGATAATGCTTTTGCTTAGCATGTTTTTCATTTTCGTGAGCCTTGCATTCAATTTATTTTTCTCGCCGTAGCACAATGGATAGTGCACATGCCTCCTAAGCGTGGGATACAGGTTCGATTCCTGTCGGCGGGACCATCTAAAAATGAAAAACTTATCCACAGCTTTTGTGGATAAATCGCCAAATGTTTTCGTAAGTCGTAGATTTGTATAGAGTGACCTGGCCTGCTTAAATTATGGGCATCCACTATAGAAAATAATTTGCAAAAAGATCTGTTGACAAATCATTTACGTTTATAGATTTTCAGATCACTTTTTCGAACTCTCTTACACTTACGGAATGCATAAGCTCACCACCAGCACCCTAGCCGCACTAGAAGAGATGCTTCAGAACACTGCGAGATCTGCACCACCTGATTTCATGCCGATTCATTTTCTGGGTGGCGTAGAGGCAAAACAGGTAATTGGTCATATCCACCCAGATTTCACCCCCTACTTGCAAGAATCTTTGGGTAAGCAAGCAATAAAGCACATTCAAATGGGGCATGACTGCTTGATTATTCAAAGCGCTAGGCCAGTGAGCCTGTCTGCCAGCCTTGCGAAATTAGCTGATCTGATGCACCAAGGGGGATTTATTCCCGGCTGGCGTAATGAGGATTTTGCCTGGATCGACCAAAATGGCCATGAATACTTCCGCCTTGAGCGTTCAGCCTTTCGTACCTTCGGCTTTCGCAGCATGGCAACCCATATCAATGGCTATACCAAAGCGGGCAATATTTGGCTTGGCCGCCGCAGCGAGACCAAGGCAACAGATCCTGGCCGCCTAGATAACCTTGCCGCCGGCGGTATTGGGGCTGATGAAACCCCATGGGTCAATGCTCGCAGAGAGCTTTGGGAGGAGGCAGGTGTCCCACCACAGATTTCAGATCAAATTGAGCCTGTTGGACGTATTCATATGCGGCGCCCTATCCCCAATCGCGGCTTTCATGATGAGCAGCTCTATATCTATGATTTGGAGCTTGCGGATAACTTTGTGCCTACCAACCATGACGGAGAGGTAAGCGGTTTTATTGAAATCCCCCTTTCTGAGGCTGCAGCCCGCATTTTGGCTGATGAATTTACAAGCGATGCTGCCTTTGTCACGGCAGATTTCATCTTGCGGAATGCCAAAGGTCGTTAAATTACCCAAACCTTCAAATTGACTTGATTTTGATCATCGAGCACAAGGGGTTTTCGTGGTTAAATATCCTTAAGGATGAAACAGGGGTGCCCTTAAAAGCGGATGTTTACTTTAAGGCGCTGAGAAAGACCCTATAACCCGATCCAGGTAATGCTGGCGTGGGGAGTTTTCCATCAGACCGTCACCCGGTTTCGTCCATCTAATTTAAGTCAGGAGATGGACATGAGCACTAAAAATAAAACCAAACAAGAGATCCCAAGTTTAAAAAGCTTAGAGCGTGATTTTGGGCAAAAGTTTGCCTACCCCGCTTCGACTAAAACCTATCTAGAAGGTTCACGGTCAGACATCAAGGCTCCGATCCGCATGATTGAGCAACTCCCCACGCGCGTTGGTGAAGAGATGGTTGCCAACCCCCCTGTGCCTGTTTATGACACATCAGGCCCATACAGTGATCCTGATATCGTCATCAATCTTGAAAAGGGTTTGCCTTTATTGCGCAAGACTTGGATTGAAGAGCGTGGTGATACCGAGCAACTGGCAGGCCCTAGCTCTGAATATGGCGTTGCCCGTTCGAAAGATGAAGCAACCCAGAACTTACGATTTGCGCATATCAATGCACCACGGGTTGCAAGAGCTGGTCAAAATGTGAGTCAAATGCACTATGCCCGCAAAGGTATCGTGACACCTGAAATGGAATATGTTGCGTTGCGTGAATCGATGGGCCTTGAACAATTGCGCAAGGATCCTGCATACAAGCAGTTACTCAAACAGCATCCTGGCAAAAGCTACGGCGCCAATCTCCCTGATATCGTTACTGGTGAATTTGTACGCTCTGAAATCGCGGCTGGTCGAGCCATCATTCCAGCCAATATCAATCACCCAGAATTGGAGCCAATGATTATTGGCCGTAACTTCCGCGTGAAGATTAACGGTAACCTCGGTAACTCAGCAGTGACCTCCTCCATTAATGAGGAAGTAGAAAAAATGGTTTGGTCTATTCGATGGGGTGCAGACACCATCATGGATCTATCTACCGGAAAACATATTCATGAAACCCGTGAGTGGATTATTCGCAACTCTCCAGTACCAATTGGTACTGTGCCTATTTATCAAGCCTTAGATAAAACTGGCGGTATTGCCGAGGATCTCACTTGGGAAATGTTCCGCGATACATTGATTGAGCAAGCTGAGCAAGGTGTGGATTACTTCACCATTCATGCTGGTGTATTGCTGCG
>JBJOJF010000149.1:0-9550 GCA_046046735.1 Pseudomonadota bacterium | reverse complement strand
AAGCCTCTTATAAACGTAAGCGCGCTCAGTTGCAGCCATTCTTTGAATTACTGAAGTAAATAGAAATTCATATGTCTGCCATCAATATCAAACGCCTTAATAGCAAAGATGCAGGGTTTAAAGAAACCTTGCTCGCCAGCCTTTCTTTACCAATGGCAGATGATGAGGCGATCGATGCTGCGGTAGTGAAAATTTTGGCGCAAGTGAAGCGCGAGGGTGATGCTGCTGTTCTAGCTTGTACGAAACAGTTTGATCGCTTAAATGTTGGCAGCGTTGCCGAGCTTGAGATTTCTCGTGAAGAATTAGAAAAAGCGTATCAAGGACTGTCGAGCGAGCAAAGAAATGCCCTTGATATCGCCGCACAGCGAGTGCGTGCGTATCACGAGAAGCAAAAGATTGAAGCGGGTTGCCATTCTTGGGAGTACGAAGAGGCTGATGGCACACGTTTGGGTCAAAAGGTAACTCCATTAGATCGCGTAGGAATATATGTTCCTGGTGGTAAAGCTGCTTATCCATCTTCTGTTTTGATGAATGCCATCCCTGCAAAAGTTGCTGGGGTTCAAGAAGTCATCATGGTGGTTCCGACTCCAGAAGGTGCACGCAATCCTTTGGTTCTAGCTGCTGCTTACTTGGCTGGTGTTGATCGTGTCTTTACGATTGGAGGCGCTCAGGCCGTAGCTGCATTGGCGTATGGCACAAAGATCATCCCACCTGTCGACAAAATTGTTGGCCCTGGTAATGCTTATGTCGCCGCCGCTAAGCGCAGAGTGTTTGGTACCGTGGGTATCGATATGATTGCCGGCCCTTCTGAAATTTTGATCTTGTGTGATGGCTCAAGCAATCCCGATTGGATTGCAATGGATTTATTTTCTCAAGCAGAGCATGACGAGTTAGCGCAATCGATTCTGCTGTGTCCAGATGAAAAGTTTATTGAACAAGTTCAAGCAAGTATCAACAAGTTGCTACCTGAAATGCCTAGAAAAAAAGTGATTGAAGCATCTCTCACTAATCGTGCTTTATTAATTCAGGTTCAAGATATGGCGCAGGCTTGCGAAATTGCCAATGCGATTGCTGCCGAGCATTTGGAAATTTGTGCTGCTGAGCCACGTCAATGGGCTGAGCGTATTCGTCATGCTGGCGCTATCTTTATGGGTAACTACACTAGCGAGTCCTTGGGCGATTATTGTGCGGGACCTAATCATGTCTTGCCAACTGCCCGGACAGCGCGCTTCTCCTCCCCGCTGGGAGTGTATGACTTTATTAAGCGCTCAAGCATGATTGAGGTAAGTGAAGCTGGTGCGCAAACTTTGGGTTCAGTGGCTAGCACCTTAGCTCATGGTGAAGGTTTGCAAGCACATGCTCGTGCTGCCGAGATGCGTCTAAAAAAGTAAATTCAAATACGCGCATTCAAGCAAGGTATTGAACTAACCGTTCGCTAGAATTTCTTTCAAAGCCACAATCAATTCATTTGTTTGCTCATCAGTGCCAATCGTAATTCGTAAGAATTCTTCGATGCGTGGCAATTTAAAGTGACGCACGATAATCCCGCGATCGCGTAATGCTTGATATAGCTGAGCACCAGCATGTTTTGGGTGACGCGTAAATATAAAGTTGGCAGTGGATGGCAAGGTATCAAATCCAAGCGTGTCTAGCTCACCCACTAAACGCTCGCGAGTTTGCATGACTTTTGCAGAGGTGCTTTCTAAGTGCGCTTGATCTTGAATCGCTGCAATAGCCCCAGCTTGAGCTAGACGCCCCAGTGGATAAGAGTTAAAGCTATTTTTGACGCGCTCCAAGCCTGCAATTAACTCGGGGTGACCCACCGCAAATCCCACACGTAAGCCCGCTAAGGCTCTCGATTTCGATAGGGTATGAACAACCAGGAGATTCTCAGGGCATGTAGCTCCCCGGAGGAGGGGGATGCAAGATTGTGTGCCGTAGTCTACATAGGCTTCATCAATCACCACTACGGAGTTCACATTCTTTTTAAGTAGGGCTTCGATGTCTGATCTGGGTATTGCGCGCCCTGTAGGGGCATTAGGATTTGGAAAAATGATTCCACCATTATTTGCCGCAAACTTATCGACATTGATCTCAAAGTTAGGCCCCAAGGGGTTGGCTTCATAGTTGATGCCAAATAGTTTGCAGTAAACCGGGTAAAAACTATAGGTAATATCAGGAAATTGAACTGGTTTTGCTTGTTTGAGCAGCCCCAAGAAGACGTGAGCCAAGACTTCATCTGATCCGTTGCCCAAAAACACCTGTTTTGAATCCAAGCCATGCAAATCTGCAATGGCTTTTTTTAGGGCAGCGCCTTCAGGATCTGGATAAAGCCTTAAATCATCATTGTTTTGCTGGGCAATGGCTGCGAGGGCCTTGGGGGACGGGCCATAAGGGCTCTCATTGGTGTTGAGTTTTACCAAACGCTCCAATTGCGGCTGCTCCCCTGGAATGTAGGGGGTGAGGGTCTGAACAACGGGGCTCCAAAAGCGGCTCATGAGGGACTCTAGTCAAAAATCAGCAAAATGTTAATAAATGGCATCAAACAAAGTGACAAAGACAGCATTTATATCTGTATTAGGAATGATATTATGAGGCTTCAATCAACACTTCGCCTCGCGGCGCACTGAAGCATGCGGCAAGCCGACGTTACCCGAAATACTTCGGAAACCAAAATACAAATTGCCATCAATTTAGATGGCACAGGGAAAGCTGAGCTAGCCTCCGGCGTTCCATTCCTAGACCATATGCTCGATCAAATTGCCCGTCACGGGATGATCGACCTGAAAGTGGTCGCTAACGGGGATACCCATATTGATGATCACCACACCGTTGAGGATGTAGGAATCACTTTGGGTCAGGCATTTGCCAAGGCGGTAGGTGATAAAGCGGGTATTACCCGTTATGGTCACTCTTATGTGCCTTTGGATGAAACCTTATCCCGTGTCGTCATTGATTTCTCCGGCCGTCCTGGTTTGGAATTCAACGTGCCATTTACACGTGCGCGCGTAGGCGACTTTGATGTGGATTTGAGCATTGAGTTCTTTCGCGGCTTTGTAAACCATGCTGGTGTTACTTTGCATATCGACAACTTACGTGGCATTAATGCCCACCATCAGATTGAAACCGTGTTCAAGGCTTTTGGTCGTGCATTGCGCATGGCTCTCGAGATTGATCCGCGCGCATCTGGTGTTGTTCCTTCTACTAAGGGCAGTCTTTAATTTAAATAACTTCTCATCATCAGTAGAAGCTAGAAGACTGCCAAAGAAAACTAAAGAACATAGGTCAACAGTTGGCGCAAACAATCGCGATCGTCGATTATGGAATGGGTAATTTACGTTCCGTTTATCAGGCCTTTCATCATGTAGCACCAGATGCTAATGTGTTGATTGCGCGCAAGCCTGAAGAAATTACACGTGCAGAGCGCGTGGTACTGCCAGGTCAAGGCGCTATGCCTGATTGCATGAAGCATCTAGAGGAATCCGGATTACTAGATGCTTTATTAGATGCTGCAAAAAATAAACCCTTGCTCGGTGTTTGCGTTGGCGAGCAAATGTTGTTTGATCAAAGCGCTGAAGTTCGAGCAAGTACAGATGCAAAGTGGACTCCTTGTTTGGGATTGATTCCAGGAGAGGTCCGACGTTTTGAGTTGGCTGGTAAGTTGCAGCCAGATGGTTCAGCGTTCAAAGTTCCACACATGGGCTGGAATCAAGTTCGGCAAGATCGAGACCATCCGATTTGGAATGGCATCCCCGATATGACCAGCTTTTATTTTGTTCATAGCTATTACGTTGTGCCGCAGCAAAAAGAAGATATCGTGGGCTCAACGGAATATGGCAATTGGTTTACTTCTGCAGTTGCAAGGGATAATATTTTTGCAACCCAATTTCATCCAGAAAAAAGTGCAGAATACGGATTAAAGCTCTACAAAAATTTTGTTTCTTGGCAACCCTAATTTTTTACTAACGTACTACTATGCTGCTGATTCCTGCAATTGACTTAAAAGACGGCCACTGTGTTCGACTCGAACAAGGGGATATGGATAGAGCTACGGTTTTTTCTGAGGACCCTGGCGCAATGGCGGCGCATTGGATCAGTAAAGGTGCGCGCCGTTTACATTTGGTTGATCTCAATGGCGCTTTTGCCGGCAAGCTCAAAAATGAGTCTGCAATTAAGTCCATTCTGAAGGCGGTAGGCGATGAGATTCCCGTCCAACTCGGTGGCGGTATTCGTGATTTAGAAACTATCGAGCGTTTATTAGATGACGGCATTAGTACAGTCATCATTGGCACTGCTGCTGTAAAGAGTCCTGGATTTGTACAAGATGCTTGTACGGCTTTTCCTGGACACATCATGGTGGGTTTGGATGCGCGCGACGGTAAAGTTGCAACGGATGGTTGGAGCAAGATCACTGGTCATGAGGTGATTGATCTTGCTAAGAAGTTTGAGGACTATGGTGTTGAGGCAATCATCTATACCGACATTGGGCGTGACGGCATGCTCAAGGGTGTGAATATGGACGCTACGATTAAATTGGCGCAAGCGATTCGTATTCCTGTTATTGCCAGTGGCGGCCTATCAAATAACCAAGATATTGAAGCACTTTGTGCGGCTGAAGAAGAGGGTGTGATGGGTGTTATCGCGGGACGATCTATTTACGCTGGTGATCTTGATTTAACTGCGGCGCAAAAATATGCCGATGAGTTAACGCTAAAGTTCGCTAAGAAAATTATTTAGATTGCTCGATAGTGCTCACTAAACGAATTATTCCTTGCCTTGATGTTACGGCGGGGCGCGTTGTAAAAGGTGTGAACTTTGTTGGTTTGCGAGATGCGGGCGATCCAGTGGAGATCGCTAAGCGTTATGACACTCAGGGTGCTGACGAGCTTACCTTTTTAGATATCACCGCTACTTCGGATGGTCGCGATCTCATATTGCACATCATTGAAGATGTTGCTTCTCAAGTATTTATTCCCTTAACAGTTGGCGGTGGTGTACGTGCGGTCGCTGATGTGCGTCGCTTGCTTAATGCGGGCGCGGATAAGGTGAGCATGAATTCTTCGGCAGTGGCAAATCCAGATTTAGTTTCTGATGCCGCCGCATACTATGGCTCTCAATGCATCGTCGTTGCAATTGATGCCAAAAAGACGGATGCCGGTAATTGGGAAGTATTTACTCATGGCGGTCGCACCGCAACAGGTATGGATGTAGTAACTTGGGCAGCGGAAGTTGCTAAGCGTGGTGCTGGAGAGATATTGCTCACCAGTATGAATCGCGATGGCAGCAAAGATGGATTTGATCTTGAGTTAACTGCAGCTGTTAGTGATGCAGTAGGTGTTCCAGTGATTGCATCAGGTGGTGTGGGTAATTTGCAGCATTTGGTCGATGGCATTACTAAGGGCCATGCCGATGCAGTTCTTGCTGCGAGTATTTTTCACTATGGTGAATATACAGTTGGCCAGGCAAAAGAATATATGGCGAGTCAGGGTATCCCGGTTCGGATTTAAAGCGCAATAGAGCACATTCAAAGAAGACATCAATGAGCGGATTTACACCAATCAATACTTTAGAGGCGGGAGCATGGCTAGATTCCGTTTCTTGGAATGAGCAGGGTTTAGTGCCAGTCATTGCTCAAGAGGTCGGTAGTAAAGATATTTTGATGATGGCCTGGATGAATCGTGATGCCTTGTTGGCAACCTTGCGCTTGGGTGAGGCGGTGTATTGGACAAGATCAAGACAAAAACTGTGGCACAAAGGTGAAGAATCTGGCCACACTCAAAAGGTCAAAGAGGTCCGTTTAGATTGCGATGGCGACACCATCGTTTTGTTGGTGGAGCAAAAAGACGGCATTGCTTGCCACACTGGGGAGCATAGCTGCTTCTTTTTGCGGTGGGATTCCGCTAAAAGCGCCTGGGTTGATGAGTCCAAAGGAAATAAATAGGTTCTTGTTTATCTTCCCGGAAATAAAAGACATAAAATCACTTTATGACTATTCCAGTTAATACCCCTACTAACTTAGATGCTGCTTTAGCCCATTTGGCTGATGTGGTCGATCAGCGGCGTGATGCGTTTAAGGCGGGCCAGGCAGATCCCAAGACTTCATATACGGCACTACTCTTCTCCAAGGGTGATGATGGCATTTTGAAGAAAATTGGCGAAGAGGCTACAGAGGCAGTCATGGCGGCCAAGGATGCCCGTAATGCCAATTTAGCGCCTGAGCAACAAAAACTGCTGGTTGGCGAGATGGCTGACCTTTGGTTTCACTGTCTAATTGCCTTATCCCAGTTTGGTTTGCGTCCAGAAGACGTGATTACTGAGCTTGAGCGCCGCCTGGGCACCTCAGGTATCGAAGAGAAGGCCGCTAGAAAAGCTGCCAGCAAGGAATAACGCATGTCCCACGATCCAAACTGCCTGTTTTGTAAGATTTCTCAAGGTTTAATACCCTCCCAGAAGGTCTATGAGGATGAGGAAATCTATGCTTTTAAAGATATCAACCCAGCTGCGCCTATCCATTTTTTAATGATTCCCAAAAAGCATATCCCTATGCTGGAGTCAGCCCAAAGCATTGACGCGCCTTTGCTAGGTAGAATGATGGAATTGGCCCCTAGGCTTGCCCAAGAACAAGGCTGTCGTCCTGGTCAGGATGGTGGCTTTAGATTGGTAGTAAATAATGGGGCAGATGGTGGGCAGGAGGTTTATCACCTGCATTTGCATGTGATGGGCGGTCCGCGCCCCTGGAAAAAATAATCCAAGGAGATTAAAAATGGGTTCATTTAGCATTTGGCATTGGTTAATTGTTTTGGTCATCGTGATGTTGGTGTTTGGTACCAAAAAATTACGTAATATCGGTACAGACTTGGGCGGCGCTGTTAAAGGCTTCAAGGATGGCATGAAAACTTCAGAAGACTCTAAGCCTACTGATCAAATCGCTCAAAATGCTGCGGCATCAACAGAGAAAACTGTCGATGTTCAAGCTAAAGACGTTAATAAGTAATCAGATTCAAATAATGCGCGTCTTCAATGATTGATCTTGGAGTTTCAAAACTTGCGCTGATTGCAGTGGTTGCATTGGTGGTAGTAGGTCCTGAGCGTTTACCTAAGGTTGCCCGCATGGCGGGTAATTTATTTGGGCGCGCTCAACGCTATATGGCTGAGGTGAAATCTGAAGTCAGTCGGCAAATGGAAGTTGAAGAGTTTAAAAAACTTCGCGAAGAGAGCGTTTCTGCTTTCAAGGATGTTGAGAACACGATTCAGTCTACCGTTCAAGAAGCGGGTGCCAATTTAAGCGATCAAGCAGATATCTTTGAGAACAACTACACCAGAGCGCCATTAGACGAAAAAGAAGTATTACAAAAAACCATACGCCAAGGCCGCAAGAGCTGGGGCGTGAGGCGCGCAGCTAGACCCGTTTGGTTTAAGCGGTCGACTGGTATGCGTACCAGAGTGCAGTCGGGTGCCGCGCGCATGAAGCGCTTTCACCATACTGCTAATAAGTAAAAATAATATTCACTGATGACGCAAAATAATTCAACAGAAGATTCAGGTTTACAAGAATCTTTCTTATCTCACTTATATGAGTTGCGTGATCGCATTGTTAAGTCTGCGTTAGCCATCATCATTGTTTTTGTAAGCTTGGTGTATTGGGCCCCAGATATTTTTCATCTGTTTGCACAGCCGCTTCTGCAGGCATTGCCTGCAGGTGGCAAGATGATCGTGACTGATGTCACCGGCTCATTCTTTGTGCCGATGAAAGTCACTATGTTGGTGGCCTTCTTAATTGCACTGCCAGTAGTGATGTATCAGTTATGGGCATTTATTGCACCCGGACTGTATCAGCATGAACGCAAGCTCATTGTTCCCTTGGTGGTGAGTAGTTATAGCTTGTTCATCTTTGGTATGGCATTTGCTTACTTCTTGGTATTCCCAACAGTCTTTCAATTCATGGCAAGTTATAACGCACCTTTGGGTGCAGAGATGTCGACGGATATCGATAACTATCTCAGCTTTGCGATGACGACGTTTTTAGCTTTTGGTATTACTTTTGAAGTCCCCGTCGTAGTTGTCGTGCTCGTGCGTATGGGTATCGTCCCTCTGCAAAAGCTGAGGGAGATTCGTCCATATGTGATTGTTGGTGCTTTTGTTATTTCGGCGGTTGTTACTCCACCGGATGTGCTCTCGCAATTACTGCTTGCAGTTCCAATGAGCCTGCTCTATGAATTAGGCTTATTGATTGCCCGTTTCTATGTTCCTAAGCCATCAGGCGATAGTGAGAATGAAGGCGTTAAAAGCAGCGCCTAACCTAAAGGCTTGATCCTTAGGCTAATGCCTGAGTTTGCGAGAAAGTACTTTTGAGCCACTCGGTAACTCGATCAAAGCGATAGCGCCTTTGCCGTAAATTACCCTCTTGATCCGCTTCACTTCCTGCGAAGGCTTTACCAGCGGCTAAGAGTGAGCGTCGCTGCTGAGTAGTATCGATCTGAATGAGTCTGGGTAATATTTTTGGTAACTCATATCGGATATCCACCACAATGCAATGCTCATGTTGTAGTTGTCCAATATCGCATAGCAGTAACTCTGCCTTACTTAGATTGAATTGGTTGGCAATGATGAGGCGATGGCATAGCAGAGCCCACTCGAAATCCAACTTATGTTCTGCGTGATGATTGAGGGCTTTTTCTGCATAGTCGGCCAACTCAAACCAATCATTCTCTTTCGGATTAGATGCGTTCTCTAAAATTTTCCCTAGCAACTCTTTTGCTTCAGGCACCCCCTGTTGCTGTGCTTGCCACACCCAGTAAGAAGCTTGAAGGCCGCGAACCTTCTCCTCTACCTTTTCTCGCTTACGCCATAAGTTCGCACCTCTCCTGAACTGAGCGTGTGCATGACCCAAATCAGCAGCGCGATCAAAGCATCGATCGCTCTCAGCAGCGTTGTATCCAGAGAACTGAGGACGACGATAAATTTCACCTAATGCATACCAGGCATCTCGATCCCCATCTTTGGCCGCTAACTCTAGCCAGTACGCAGCTTTTTTGAGCGAGGCATTTGATTTGCTTCCGAGTTCTCCAGGAGCCTGTTCATCAAATTGAGCTAAACGCAAACCTAGTGTGAGCTTGGCAATCGTGAGACCAAGTTCAGCAGCTTGTATCAGTGACGATTCATTTTTATTCGTGAGCCACGCATTCCAAAGAGATGAGAGTGCCTCATCTTTAGGTTGCAACTTAATCAGCAATTCTTTTGCCTGATTGGTAAATGATGTTTCTGAGTCCGCTAAATCGATGAGAAATTGTTTCGCCATCTTTTGCAGAGACGGAAAATCTTCTCCACCAGGTTCTATGCTTTTAGAAACCCAAGTATTAAGTTCTGTTTGCGTATCTTTTTTGCTGGGATTAAGTAAGAGGTCTGCAAGTTGCCATTGCGCAACTTTGCTTGAATCAATATTTGCTTTGCTCAACTTCCAAAATGCGCTCCAACCAAAAGAAAAGGCGGGTGAATTGATTGTTCCCTCAAGAGGAACGGCAGAGATTTTCCCTAGAAGCCCCAGAATTTC
>JBJOJF010000148.1:0-4300 GCA_046046735.1 Pseudomonadota bacterium | reverse complement strand
GACGTTCTTCTGCGCGCAGACTACCCAGTGAGAGTAGGTGACGTTGATCTTGAGTGAGTTCGCGGCTGAGGATGCGGTGGAACTGCTTTTGGAGTACTGGTATTTGACGCGCTAGATCTTCAAATGCCTCATAGCGAATAATGCACACTTCGCTCTCTTCAAGCGCAATCGCCTCAGACTGGTAGTGGCCTTCGCCAATACCATCCAGCCCCAAAATTTCTCCAGGCAAATGAAAGCCAATTACTTGTTGGCGCCCATCTTCAAGTCCGTACTCAGTTTTCAGGGTGCCAAAACGAATGCTGTAGACAGCACTTAGTGGGTCTCCGTGGCGGTAGAGGCTCTCACCTTTTTGCAGGTGGACTCGATCTTTAACCAAAGTGTCAATCTTGGCAATGTCACTGGAGCTGATTCCTACTGGCAGGCAAAACTGACCCAGTACACAGACTGAGCATTTGCTACTAGGGGCATCCGAGCTGGTGTAATTCATATTGGATCTAGTTATTAACCAGTTTATTCTACTAGGATATGGTTCCTATTTTAATAATTCTTCACCCCTGCGAGCATATCAATGCTGACCACTAGTCTCGTATTGGCCGTCTTTTTAGGGGCCTTGGTGAGTGGCTGGCACTGCGCTTTGATGTGCGGTGGTATAGCTGCGGCCATCGAACGCCAGGGGGACGGTTCTGCTGTCATCCAGATGCCTCTGCAGAGCAAGGCCCAACTGTTTTATCTGCAACTCATCATGCATTTAGGCCGCTTAACAACTTACGTTTTGCTTGGGGCTTTAGCGGCTTGGGTAGGTGTGGTGGTTTGGCAGCAAAATATGGTGCCTATTCAACGTCCATTGTTTGCGCTGACGTCCTTGATGCTGATTTTTATGGGGGTGCGTTTACTGCGTCAAAGCAGCAAGAGCCCCTTGCTTTTGGGGCGCTGGCTGGGAGTCCGTATGGCGAGTTACTGGGCAAAATATTTAGGACGTTTTGCTGGGCATTCATCCCGCTGGTTTAGTGGCATGTTGTGGGGGCTAGTGCCTTGCGGTTTGGTCTACAGCGTATTGCCATTAGCATTTTTATCGGGGGATGTTCTCACTGGCGCCACTCTGATGCTAGCGTTTGGCTTGGGCACTTTACCTAACCTCTTGCTGATCTCTAAGTTTTCAGCAGCACTCACTCAGTTCGGTCAATATCTCTGGGTGCGTTACGTCGCGGTTGGATTGTTATTTACCGCTGGGATCTTTGGACTGTATCGCGCCTGGTATTTGCCAGATGCTTTACTCAAAGGTGGTTTTTGTATTACTTGATTGCAGCGTAGACGCCATCTTGTAGAGTTGGATAGATTTGATTCTCTTCTAGCCGCTCAAGCAATCCACCGCGTAATGCCATCTCATGGGGCTGATGTGCTAACCCGCAAATAAACAAGCGAATACCTTGTGCTTTACATGTTTGCTCAAGCTCGAGTAGTGCATCCATTCCAGAGACATCGATATAGATGACATTCTTCAGATCAAGCACGAGCGCTTGCGTAGGTAATTCAGACTCAATTTTTTCTATGAGCTTTACTGCACCAAAAAAGATTGCTCCATAGAGTCGAAATACCGCAACTTTGCCTTGCTGCAAAACAAGCTCAGGAAAATCATCGGTGCTTGCAGCCTCGTAGCGTGAGAGACTGGATATGCGATAGATGAAAGTAATAAATGCCAACAGTAAACCTACTTGGATTGCAATCGTGAGATCCAAAACTACTGTGAGTAAAAACACGCTCAACATAGTGATGCGGTAAGGCAGTCGGAACTGCTTTAGATCGATAAATTTTCTCCACTCACCCATGTTCCAGGCAACAAACATCAGAATGGCAGCCAAACTTGCCAAGGGAATATTCTTTGCTAAAGGAGCGCCGAATAAAACGATGATGAGTAGGGTGAGTGAGTGAACAACCCCAGCGATAGGTGTACGACCACCACTTTGCACATTGGTGACGGTTCTGGCAATTGTTCCGGTGGCTGGCATTCCACCAAAGAAGGGGCTGACAATATTGGCAACGCCTTGCGCCATGAGCTCTTGATTGGAATTATGACGATCATGAATCAGTCCATCAGCGATGCGTGCACATAGGAGGGATTCAATAGCACCCAATAGTGCGAGAGTAATTGCCGGGACAATCACAAATTGAGCTGAACCCCAGCTAATTGGGATCCATTCAAAGCTCGGAAGTCCGGAGGGCACGCCACCAAAACGACTACCAATCGTATCGACTGGAAGATTGAAGAATGTCGTAACTACCGTTGCTGCTGCCATTGCTATCACGGTGCCTGGAATGTGACTTAAGAACCCCAGATTTTTTTGAAAAGTCCGCCACAGAATTAAAACTGCAAGACTAGAAATGGAAAGTGCCAGAGCGGTTGGATTGACCGTGTCTGCTGCGGCATATAGCGTTTGTATGGCCTGAAAAAATTCAGCAGGCATTTTGGTAATCTGCAGGCCGAAAAATTCTTTGATTTGTGAAAGCCCGATGAGGATTGCAATGCCGTTGGTAAATCCAATGATGACTGCCACGGGAATAAATCGAATTAAGGTGCCAAGCCGTAACAAGCCCATTAAAAATAAAAATACTCCAGACATGGCCGTTGCAAGTAGCAGGTTAGCAATGCCGTAACGATCTACGATTCCATAGACGATGACGATAAAGGCCCCGGCTGGGCCGCCAATCTGCACTCGGCTACCACCTAAAAGGGAGATTAGTCCGCCAGCAATAATGGCCGTGAAGATGCCAGTCTCTGGCTTTAGTCCGCTGGCAATCGCAAATGCCATTGCCAGGGGGAGCGCGACCACACCAACAGTAATGCCTGCCAACACATCTTTCATTAAGAGGGCACTGTTATACCCCTGAAAGCAGTCGAGGAGGCGCGGTCGAAAAATACTCATTTCAAGAGGTTATCAGGAAAGTTTGCTTCCAATCCAGTATGCAATCGTTGCGGAGCATGCTGTGACGCTTGCCCCCCAGATAATGTCAATGAATGCAAGACGCATCGGAAAGTCTCGAATGACAGCTAGATTGGTGAGGTCGTAGGTCATGTAACAAAAGAAGCCAAACAATGCGCCATATTGCGCTGCATACAACCATGATTGTTTTGAGATGGCGGGAATCGTCACAAAAATAGTGGCCCCAAGAGCGTATAAGAGGTAAAAGCCAAGTCCTGCCAATAACTTTGGTTCGCTTGCCATCAGCGATCCCATTTCATCTCGATAGAGGTTTTTGGCAATGCCAAGTAGCCAAATTAAATCGATCACAAGTAGGGTGATCAGGAAGGAAAAATATACCGTCAGATACTTGAGCAAATCAGTTCCTTTTGTGCTTTTATAGATCAATAATAAGTATTATGATGGAATGAAAGACATTCAGGTTCAATTTAAGAGGGGTGATTATGTTTAAGCATTTATTAGTGCCAGTTGACGGTTCAGACGTCAGTAAAAAATCTTTAAAGAAGGTCGCTGAGCTTGCTAAGGCTGATGGCGCTGCTGTGACCTTGGTTTATGTTTCCGATCCAATGCCTCCAATGGTCTATTCCGATAGCACTATGGGCTACGGAATCTCTCAAAAAGATCACAAGAAAGTTTGTGAGGCTTATGCGGCTGATGTTTTCAAGAAGGCAATTGCAGCATTGGGCGCGAGTGTCAAAGCGAAAAGCTTGCATATTGCCAATAGCAATTTGTCTGAAGGCATTTTGGATGGCGCTAAGAAAGCTAAAGCGGACGTCATCGTGATGGCATCGCATAAGCGCACTGGCCTAAAGAGTGTTTTGTTAGGTAGCGAAACACATGAAGTGATTGTGCACTCCAAATTACCGGTTTTAGTGCTCGGATAATTTCTAGTCTTCGATCAGAGAAAAGGGTCCTATTGGACCCTTTTTTATTTCCCCTGCTTGATAGATTACCTATTGGTTTTTAATCGGTGTTCCAAGTAGCAAAATCTCTCTTGTTAGTAGACCGCTATCACTATCGCGCATATTCCATAAATCTAATTGCGTCTTAGGAGAGTAAGGGTCGAGATAGACGCCATCTTTTCTGAGTTCAAAATGCAAGTGAGGGCCTGTTGATCGGCCGGTCGATCCAACATAGCCAATCTCAAATCCTCTGCGAACTTCATTGCCCAGCTCTAGCTCTACGTTGTAGTTACTTAAGTGTGCGTAGTAGGTTCGATAGTTTCCTGGATGCTCCAGAATAATGAGATTGCCAAATGCCCCGCTGTAGCCAAGGTGGACAACCTTTCCTGTTGCCACGCTAAAGATCGGGGTGCCAGTAGG
>JBJOJF010000147.1:0-4015 GCA_046046735.1 Pseudomonadota bacterium | reverse complement strand
TTTTACCCACTAGCCCTCGGGTTTGGAATGTTTGATCCATATGCCTTAGGTTATGGATCACTTGGACTCTTAATTGCAGTGATTATCTTGGCAGTGATTTGTGGTTTGGCAGGGTGGGTTGCTGGTGTTTGGATATTTTCTCTAGCGATGATTGCTTGGACAGTCCGTTGGCATGAGTCAGCAAATTTATGGGACTACCTGTTAGATCCCTTCTTGGCAATCTACTGCATTGTTGCGCTCTTCTACGCTATTTATAGTAAGCGTCGCGAGAAAGCCCAATCAGGCTACTTATTTAGAGCTGGATGATGTCAATTAGTCGATTGAGTGTGCGTTTGTCAGGCAACAAAAAACCCGCTAACTTAGCGGGTTTTTTGTTTAAGGCTATTCCGGAATTAATCTGGAATATTTGCTTTACGAATCACAGGACCCCAAACGTTGATTTCTTTATCAAGGTGATCTTTCAAACCTTTTGCAGTCATCTTGTCTGCTGACACGATATCAATGTTGGCATCTTCCAAACGCTTCTTCACATCAGGAGAATTCAATGCTTTCTTCAAAGCAGCATTGATCTTGTCCAGAATTGGCTGTGGAGTACCTTTTGGTGCGTATACACCGTGCCAAACTTTAACTTCGAAGCCTTTGAGGCCTTGTTCGTTCAAAGTTGGAACATTCGGGATAGCAGGCAAACGCTTCATGGTAGTTGTACCAAACGCCTTTACACGGCCATCCTTGATGTAAGGAATAGTTTGTGTAGTTTGGTCGCACAAGAGGTCAACTTGACCGCCCAAGAGGTCTGTCAAAGCAGGACCAGTTCCTTTGTAAGGAATGTTGGTGAGCTTCACGCCCATACGGCTTTGGAATAACAGACCGCATAGTTGTGACACGGCACCTGGACCGGCGTTAGCCATAGTAACTTTAGAACCATTGGCTTTGATGTAAGCCTCAAGTTCTTTGAAGTTGTTTGCAGGCAAATCTTTTTTACCCAACAACACCATTGGAACGTCAGCTACTTGGCCGATGTATTCAAAGCTAGTCATTGGATCATATGGGAGCTTGTCGTACAAAGCTTGTGCAGTGGCCATGCCCATGTGGTGAATATAGATGGTGTAACCGTCTGGTGCAGCGCGCGCTACTTTAGTAGAGGCGATTGTTCCGCCAGCACCTGGTACGTTTTCAACGACGACAGTTTGCCCAAGGGATTGACCCATTGGCACTGCAATCAAACGAGCGATAGAGTCAGTTGGACCACCAGCTGCAAATGGAACTACCAGTGAGATGGATTTGGTTGGCCAATCCTTTTGAGCAGATGCAATATTGCTGCCCAATAAGGTGCCAGCGCTAACAACTGCTGCAATACCTGCGAAAAAGGTTTTCTTTAATTTCATTTAAGTCTCCGTTAATGTGTAATGCCAGTCAATTTTGCCATCTTTAAAAACTTGAGGGTTTAGGGTTTACCAGCAATAGCCAGGGTTCTTTGGGCCAGCAATACCACTGGACGATCAATCATCCGGCCATCGAGCTTGACTGCTCCGCCTTTAGAGCCTTTGTCGGCTTCAATCACCCTCTGCGCCCATGCTACTTGTTCTTCAGTAGGCGTGAAGGCTGCCGCAATTAACCCCACTTGTTTAGGGTGAATGCACAACTTGCCGCCAAAGCCCATTCTTTTGGCGCGCTCTGCATCCTCTGCAATCCGCTCAATATCGTCGGTGGATGGCGTAACCCCATCAATTGGAGGGGCAATTTGCGCTAAGCGAGATGCCAGCACAATCTGAAAGCGAGCGGTTTGAAGTTCAGTTTCTTGGGGGTCGCAAACCATTCCTAGGTCGGCTTGCAAATCAATGTTGCCTAAGGCTAAGCGCAGAACTTGTTCGGAGTTGGCAATCTCATTTAAGTGATCAAGACCAATCGCTGTCTCAATCATCGGGATGATGGCCGTATTGGGGAGGATCTGGGCGGCACCATTGATTTGATCAAGTGACTCACTTTTAGGAATTAACAAACAGGCGGCATCTAGCTCTTGAACAAGGATAAGATCCGCTGCATAAAATTTGCTACCAGGAGAGTTGGAGCGAATGATTAAACGTTTCTTCTGCTCAGCGGAAAAACTAGGCCATGCGCTACGAATAGCATCACGTGCACTAGCTTTATCTTCTTCGGCAACTGCATCCTCTAAATCAATAATCACGGCATCAGCGCCACTATCCAGTGCTTTTGTAAAACGCTCAGGTCTAGTGCCGGGGACAAATAAAAAGCTGGTGCTAAAACCAATGGGTGTATCAAGTGGGTTCATATGAAGCCTAAGGGTGGTGATAAGAGTGTTGCTTTAAGAAATGAGTGGGCCTACATGGGCTTGCTGGCGGATATTCCATAAGCGATCAATGGCTGCAGTCATCTCAGAAGGGCTGGCCCCTTTGCTGTAGGCGGCAAGCCGCATTGCTTTGTCCGTAATTTCAGCTCGGGTGAGGGTATTGCCTGGGTCACCTTTCGGTTCATCAACCCGTCCATCTAAGACTTGGCCATTGTGTAAATACACTTTGACCTTCCCAATCCAACGCTGTGGATAAGCGCCATCTACTTCAGGATCAAGGATCATCGTGACGCGATCACGGAAAGCGCAGATGGCCTCATCATGAAAATGAGCATCAAATTCTTGAAGGCCGGCAAATTGATAATGAGCAACCAGGGCCAATACTGTACCCATGGAGAACTTAGATTGGTGCACAGTCGCTGGGTCAGTAACGGGACCAAGTACATCAATCGCTCCTTGGTGCACCAGAGTTTCCACCTTGGCAATGTCGCTTGCTTGTAGCTTATGTGTAAGCATGACTTGATGCAGGGCATCAGCAGCGGGGTGGGTATGACGGCACGATGCGTAATACTTAAAGCTAGTCTCTGCAATAGTCCAGCGAGTACCTAGTCGATCAATCAACTTACTTGGATCCGCATCGCTAGACATACCCGCGGCTAAGCCTTGCTTACCTTCAAGAATATGTTCAGCACCAGTAAATCCTGATTGCGCTAAGTAAGCTGACATCAGCCCGGTAGCAGAGGCGTGAGCGGTATGCAACTGTTTCGAGTCTGCCGCATCGCGTAAAAACTCCCATAGACCAGCTGATTGCGTGCCTGCAGAGCCAAATGCATGCAGCATTTGTTCGGGATTGAGCTTGAGTAATCTACCAACAGCCGCTGCCGCTGCGAGCGTGCCAGCAGTTCCTGTTGTGTGAAAGATTTTGTAATGCGAGCGGCCTAAAAATTCACCTACGCGAATCCCCACTTCATAACCTACGACTGCTGCCACTAGAAAGTCATCGCCAGAAGCGCGAATGGTTTGAGCGGTGGCTAACGCAGCTGGAAAGACAATGGTTGCTGGATGAAAAACAGAGCCGTTGTGAACATCATCTTGTTCTACTACATGTGAGGCTGCTGCATTGGCCATTGCTGCTAAAAATGGACTTGAGTTTGTTCGATGAATCAGAATTTCAGCAGAGCCAGGATGGTTAGCATTAAACCCTCCCATGCTTTGCGCGAATTGCGTGATTGTTTCTACGGGGCGCGACCCTTTACCTGCAATCGCTGAGCCAAACCAATCAACCAATAAATCTTCTGTGCGATCAAGTACCTCTTTTGGAATATCGCTGATCTTTAATTGCGACGCAAAAGTGGCTAGTTCTTTTGAAAAGTGAGTGGTAGTCATGATGCTAAAAAATCCTCGTTAAATTAGGCTGAGTGCAAAGCTAAGATGTCTTAGGCTAAAACAGCAGTCGCTTGCATCGTGAGCCAACCCTCATGGTCTTGCGCCCATATCGCGATCGTTTTCCCAGAAGGATCTTTTTCCAAATCTGGTTTAGCGCTGACCTTAAATATATTGATATCAAATGTGGGTCGGATAGCGCGGAACTCAAAACTTTTGAGCTTGCAGCCAGGAATACTTTGGCGCACCAGATCAACCAAAAGGGTGGCGATCAATGGGCCATGAACGATAAGACCTGGATAACCTTCCACCTCAGTGACATAT
>JBJOJF010000146.1:0-4442 GCA_046046735.1 Pseudomonadota bacterium | reverse complement strand
CCATCCGACGCTCAACACCCCAAAAAGACCAACCCAGGACTGTTTGTGCGGGAGGTGAGTGTCTTTAAGCGCTAGGGTAATTTATTAAGTTTTGAACCTAGTAATGATACCAGTTTTGCGTGTAAACCCTTGGATTCCCAGCCAGTTGGGCTTGAAAGCTAATAAGCCCCTCGATCGCGTGATGAAGGGGCTTATTTTGGACGCACAAGAATTGCTTTAAGTCTTAGCGCTTTCCTCAATAATGCTCTTAATTTGAGCCAAAACAGATTGGTCTTCCATGGTGCTGATATCGCCAGGATCACGTCCTTCAGCGACTGCTTGAAGAGCACGACGAACGATCTTGCCTGAGCGTGTCTTTGGCAACGCAGTAACTACATAAACACGGCCCGGACGTGCAATGGCACCCAAAGTGCTATCCACAGTCTTCATGCACTCCGCCTCTAATGTGGCAGTGTTGGAGGAATCTTTAGGAATCACAAAAGCAATCGCAGCCTGTCCTTTGAGCTTGTCCTCGATACCCACTACAGCCACCTCAGAAATATTTGGATGACCAGAAATACTCTCCTCGATCTCACGCGTACCTAAACGGTGACCCGCAACGTTAATGACGTCGTCTGTACGACCAAGAATAAAGAAGTAACCATCCTCATCCTTAATACCCCAATCGAAGGTGGAATAAATGGTTTTGCCCGGAATCGTTTCCCAATAAGTACTGATAAAGCGCTTGTCATCACCCCATACGGTTTGCATACAACCTGGAGGCAATGGACCCTCAATCGCAATAACACCCTTCTTATCTGGACCCAACTCCTCTGAAGTTGCATCATCCAAGAGCTTCATGTTGTAGCCAAAAGATGGCACACCAGGAGAGCCAAACTTATGCGGCATCACCTCAACTCCACGCTGAATCGCCAGCATTGGCCAACCAGTTTCAGTCTGCCAGTAGTTATCCACAATCGGCTTTTTAATAGCATCATGAATCCAACTAGCGGTTGGCTCATCTAAAGGCTCGCCAGCTAAGAACAAAGCACGTAGACCGGAAAGATCATATTTACTCAGGAAAGCAGGATCTTGTTTCTTGAGGACGCGAACCGCAGTTGGCGCCGAGAACATGACGGAGACTTTATATTTCTCAACTAGATGCCACCAAATGCCAGCATCCGGACGTAATGGCGTACCTTCATACATGATGGTTGCCATACCATTGAGCAATGGTCCGTAGATGATGTAGCTATGACCCACTACCCAGCCGATATCCGAAGTAGTAAACATGGTTTCACCAGGCTTGCCACAGAAGATGTGATTCATCGTCGACATCAAAGCAACGGCATAACCACCCGTATCGCGCTGAACGCCCTTAGGTTTACCGGTTGTACCAGAGGTATACAAAATATAGGAAGGATGTGTTGCATCCACCCACTCCACTGGCACTAAGTCATTCAAGTGTTTTTGACGCTCGGTAGCGTAATCGAGATCGCGCCCTGCTACGGTAGTGAATTCAGTCAAACCACGATTCACAATTAATACTTTTTCTGGCTTGTAAGCAGCCAGTGTGATCGCCTCATCCAAAAGCGGTTTGTACGGGACGGGCTTGCCACCGCGAGCACCAGCCTCGGATGTCACAATCATCTTTGGTTTTGCATCATCAATACGGGATGCCAAGCTATGTGAGGCGAAGCCACCAAACACAACGGAATGAATTGCGCCAATACGTGCACAAGCTAGCATTGCAAAGCAGGCTTCAGCAATCATCGGCATATAAATTAATACGCGATCGCCTTTTTGAACGCCATTCGCTTTGTAAATAGCAGCCATACGATTCACTTCTTCGTAGAGCTCTTTAAAGGTATACGCTTTTTCTAAATTGGTTTCAGTTGAAACCGCAACGAGTGCCAATTGATCAGGACGATCTTTAAGATGGCGATCAACTGCGTTGTAGCAAAGATTAGTGAGACCACCCTCAAACCATTTTGCGAATGGGGGGTTAGAGTAATTCAGAACCTTATCAAAGGGCTTTTCCCAATGTACTAATTTAGCCTGCTCTCCCCAGAAACCATCTGGGTCTTTAATGGAGCGTTCGTGTTCTGATTTATAGGACATGGTCTACCTAATAATTAAATAAAAGTTTCTGAAATTACTGAATCTTGCTAGCTCCTTTAGCGGATGAAGTCTTTGCTGTAGGGCTAGTAGTATTTACAGACCCATTTTTCGCAGATTTTGCAAGCCCTGTCGATGCGGATTTATGCTGAGATGCAGCATTATTTCCAGAAGAATTACCCTTAGAAACCACTTTTACGGTCTTATTTGCAGGGCATTTAGCCCCTTTTGCACATTTTTTAGGCGCCGGCGGAGGTGGTGGCTTATCTAGACTCAGGCTGCCGTTTTCAGCCATTGAGGACGAAATATCCCCTGGACGACGGTCAGTCTTGGGAACAATGACGGTCGAACCAGAGCGGATGCGCATCCCCTTCGGTATGGCATTAATTTCTCGCAATGTGTCAGGATCTACGCCAAGCGTCTTAGCGGCCTGATCCACTGACTCGGTTTTGGAAACTCGAACCGCTGTCCAAGACGACAAAGGTTTGGTGTATTTCTTCAAGTTGGCCTGAAAGACTTCGGCATGTCCAAATGGCAACAAAATCTGTTGGTTGGCATTACTTAATATCACCGGCTTATTAAAAGAGGGATTCAAGCTTTGAAACTCAGCGGCAGGGATTTCCGCCAACTTAATCGCTAAATCCACATCAATATCACTGCCCACATCCACCGCCACAAAGTACGGGTGATTTTCTAGCTCCGGCAACACAATGCCGTAGGCTTGGGGATCTAAAACAATTTGACGATATGCCATGAGCTTAGGAACATAGTTCCGTGTCTCATTAGGCAATTTCAGACTTAGGTAATCGGTTGGCAAGCCCGCTGCCAAATTGCGCTTCTGCGCTTTGGCCACATTTCCAGCGCCCCAGTTGTAGGCAGCTAAAGCCAGTTCCCAACTACCAAATTGCTTGTACAGTCGCTGCAGGTAATCCAAGGCGGCATCCGTGGATTGCAAAACATCTCTGCGCTCGTCACGAAATACGTTTTGCGTCAAACGAAAATCTTTACCAGTTGCAGGCATGAATTGCCATAACCCCATAGCCTTTGCACTCGATTTCGCATGGGTTACAAACGCACTTTCAACAAAAGGCAGCAAAGCAATTTCTGTCGGCATATTCCGAGCGTTGACCTCTTGCACGATATAAAACAAATAACGTGAAGACCGTTCCATGGAGCGATGAACATAATCAGGGCGAGCACTTAGCCACCGAACTTGTTCAATCTCCAAAGGAGTATTCATGGGCTCCATCTCAAAGCCATCTCGAATCCGAATCCAAAGATTGCTTGACGGCGCATATATGTCACTAACCGATTGATCCTTGAGATTTACACGCTTTGCTTTGCTAGCGCGCGGGTCTTTGCGGGTTGGGGTATCCGAGGACCAATCTCCCGAAGTGGCACACCCTGTTAAAGCGGCAATAAGCAAAATTGCCGCATAACGCCACAGCATCAGAACCGATCCTTCCATGCACGAATGACTGCTAATACATGGGCGGGACTTGGCAAGGACTTCTCTCCAGAGATTTGCAAAGCAGAATCAATCACATCCTTTTGATCGCAGCGCATAAATGGATTGACCTGCAATTCCTGGCCAATCGTTGTTGGCAAGGTTGGGAGGTTCTGAGCTCGCAGGGCTTGAGCAGCTTCTGCCCATGTAATCAGATTGGAGTTATTTGGCTCAACCGCCAAGGCAAAGCGGATATTAGAAAGCGTGTATTCATGGGTGCAGTAGACCAAAGTATTTTTTGGCAATGCAATGAACTTCGCAAGCGACTGACTCATCTGGGTTGGCGTACCCTCGAACAAGCGACCGCAGCCTGAAGCAAATAAGGTATCGCCACAAAAGAGCATAGGTTCAACAACATTAGCCTGCATATTTGCAAAATAAGCGATGTGACTTAAGGTGTGTCCTGGGACCTCATGGACCTCTAGACTGATACGGGGATTGGCAATCTCAATCTTGTCGCCATTCATGAGTGCATTTGTACGCCCAGGGATATCGATAGTCGCCGGACCGTAAACCGGGGCATGAGAACCGAGCGCGCTCAGAAGCTGCAAAATTCCACCAGTATGGTCAGCATGATGGTGGGTAATTAAAATGCCGGTGAGAGTCAGTTTTTCCTGCTCAAGATAGCGTAAAACGGGGGCTGCATCGCCTGGATCAACAATCAATGCATATTGAACTTCATGAATACACCAGATGTAATTGTCATCAAAAGCCGGTATCGGCCAAACTTGCAATAAAGTATTCTTCACCATAGACCGATGATACCAATCCCACCCTCACCTTCGCAGAAGCCTGCCCCACCATGGAGCTCATGGGAGAAGTGGTTGCAGTCGCCGCC
>JBJOJF010000145.1:0-4983 GCA_046046735.1 Pseudomonadota bacterium | reverse complement strand
CAGCTGTGCCCACCGAAGGTGCAGCAGACTAAGCAGACTTGAGAAAAATTCAGTAAAGTAGATTCACTGGTTTCATATCGATTTATCTCTTGTTTGGAATGAGCATGGCTCGAGCTTTTATTGGATTTGGCGGCAATATCGGTGACTCACGTCAGCTCATTACTGATGCTATCGTTTGTCTTGCTCAGCGCTGTGAGCTGCAAATCCTCGCCAAAAGCTGCTTCTACCAGAGCGCACCCTATCAAGCTACCGGCGGCGACTACATCAATGCAGTCATTGAAATCGAAACTCAACTAAGTCCCTACGGCCTACTTCACGTTTGCCAAGCGGTTGAACAGGAATTTGGACGTGAGCGCCCCTATACCAATGCACCCCGAACCTTAGATTTAGATATTTTGTCTTTTGAGGGCGTTTCTCAGGAAGATTCTGAGCTCACACTACCCCACCCCAAGATTATCGAACGATCATTCGTACTCTTGCCCTTGCTTGAAATTGCCCCCGACTTCTTCCTACCAAAATTCGGCGAGCTAAAGGCTTATCTACCCCAAGTTGCTGATCAACGCATTGAAAAACTGCCCTGCCGCAACTGTAATTGCGTTGAAAAAGACGTTTATAGCCAATCTGCGCATTAATTCATTAAACTCTCGCCATGGGTTATTTACAGGGCGAAAAGCCAATTACGATTTCTAAGCTCCTCGCTATGCATGCTGAGGGGGAAAAAATTACGATGCTCACGGCATATGATTCAACGATGTCCGCTTTGTTGAATCGCTGTGGAGTGGAAACTATCCTCATTGGAGATTCCTTGGGCAATGTGATCCAAGGTCATAGCAGCACCACCCCAGTTACAGTCGAACAAGTGGCCTATCACACTGAATGTGTAGCCCGTGCTAACACCCATGCATTTGTAATAGCAGATCTTCCCTTTGCAAGCTATGGCGATCCAGTGCAAGCTTTAGATTCAGCGGCTGAACTCATGCGTGCTGGTGCCGATATGGTCAAACTCGAAGGCGGAGATTGGCAAATCGACATCATTCAATATTTGGTTGAGCGTAGCGTTCCCGTTTGTGCACATCTAGGATTGCTGCCGCAATCAGTGCATATATTGGGTGGCTATAAGGTTCAAGGCAAATCAAAAGATGCTGCTAGCCTGATGCTTGAGCAAGCAATTGCTTGTGAGCAAGCTGGTGCACAAATGCTGGTACTGGAAGCCATTCCCTCGTCTCTTGGAAAACACATTACTGAATCACTCTCCATTCCAACCATTGGTATCGGCGCAGGCTCAGACTGCTCAGGTCAGGTTTTGGTATTGCAAGATATGCTGGGCATTAGCCCAGGTAAACCACCAAAGTTCGTAAAGAACTTTTTGGATGGTCACTCTTCGATTGAGGCTGCAGTCAAAGCCTATGTTCGGGAAGTTAAATCAGGAAAATTCCCTGGTCCTGAACACGGCTTTGCTGGCTAAATCGATTTACTGCTCTTAACTAAAGAAACTCTTTACGCCTTCAAACCAACCCTTTTGATGTGGGTTATGTTTGTCGCCGCCCGATTTCAGGCTGTCATCAAACTTCTTGAGTAAACCCTTTTGCTCGTCAGTCAGCTTCACGGGGGTCTCAACAGAAACATGGACAAAAAGATCCCCAACCATTGTTGACCGTAATCCTTTGATACCTTTATTTCTTAGGCGGAAGGTCTTACCTGTTTGCGTACCCTCAGGGATCGGAAACTCTACACGTCCAGATAGCGTTGGTACTTCAATATCCCCGCCAATAGTGGCGGTTGCAAATGAGATAGGCATTTGCACATGAAGATCGCTGCCATCGCGCTCAAATACCTTGTGCGGCTTAACCCTGACCTCAACATAGAGATCGCCAGATGGTCCACCATTTAAACCAGGCTCACCATTGCCAACTGAGCGCACACGCATCCCATCATCAATTCCTGCTGGAATCTTAATTTCAAGTGTTTTTTGCTCTTTATGCTTGCCGGTGCCATGACATGTTTTGCATGGCTTTGGAATGTACTCGCCTGTGCCACGGCACTTCGGACAAGTTTGCTGCATTGAAAAGAAACCCTGTTGAACGCGAACTTGGCCATGACCATCGCAAGTAGTACACCTTTCAGCCTTGCTGCCAGGTTCAGCGCCGGTACCATGACATGGTTTGCAGTCACTCCAACTAGGCACGCGAATTTGAGTGGTGTAACCCTCAGCCGCTTGCTCAAGCGTAATCTCCATGTTGTAACGTAAATCAGCACCCTTATACACTTGGGGGCCAGAATGTCGGCCACCGCCTTGGCCAAAGATGTCGCCAAAAATATCGCCGAAGGCATCTGCAAAACCACCGCCACCACCAAAACCACCGCCGCCGAAGCCGCCCATCGAGGGGTCTACTCCAGCATGGCCATACTGGTCATAAGCAGCACGCTTATTGGGGTCAGTTAAGGTTTCGTATGCTTCTTTAACTTCTTTAAATTGCGCTTCTGATGTCTTGCTATCAGGATTGCGATCAGGATGATGCTTCATTGCAAGCTTACGGTAAGCCTTCTTTAGCTCTTCGTCGCTCGCGCCTCTCGCAACACCAAGCACTTCATAAAAATCGCGTTTACTTTTAGGCACAAAATTCCTCTCTACAACCTCAATGACACAAGTCGGCACGAGGCCGACTTGTTGTTTAAGTACTTCTAAGCTAAGTTAAATTAATCTCAATGGATGAAATTACTTCTTGTCATCAACCTCTTTGAAATCAGCGTCAACAACGTCTGCATCAGGTGCGGCACCAGGGGCAGCGCCCGGTGCTGCGCCTGGAGCGGCACCGCCACCGGCTTTAGCTTGCTCAGCAGCCATGACCTTTTCGCCTAGCTTCTGACTTGCTTTACCAAGCGCTTCTGTCTTCGCCTCAATTGCAGCTTTATCACTACCTTTGATTACCTCATCCAACTCCTTCAAAGCAGCTTCAATCGCTTCTTTTTCAGAGGCCTCTAATGAAGCGCCATGCTCTTCCAAGGCTTTCTTAGTAGAGTGAGCTAAAGCATCAGCAGTATTGCGAGCTGTTACTAATTCCAATGCTTTTTTATCTTCATCGGCATTTGCTTCAGCATCTTTAACCATGCGCTGAATTTCTTCTTCAGTCAAACCAGAGTTTGCCTTAATAGTGATTTTGTTTTCTTTGCCAGTGGTTTTGTCTTTTGCAGTGACATGCAAAATACCATTGGCATCAATATCAAAGGTCACTTCAATTTGTGGCATACCGCGTTGTGCTGGAGCAATTCCTTCAAGATTGAATTCACCAAGCAACTTGTTCGCAGCAGCCATCTCACGCTCACCCTGGAAACACTTGATTGTCACAGCAGGCTGATTATCTTCAGCTGTTGAGTAAACCTGTGAATGCTTGGTAGGGATCGTAGTGTTCTTCGGAATCATCTTGGTCATTACGCCACCCAAGGTTTCGATACCTAATGACAATGGAGTTACGTCCAAGAGCAATACGTCCTTGCGGTCACCAGACAATACTGAACCTTGAATTGCAGCACCAACTGCTACTGCTTCATCAGGGTTCACGTCTTTACGTGGCTCTTTACCGAAGATCTCTTTTACTTTGTCCTGAACAGCAGGCATACGAGTCTGACCACCGACCAAAATCACATCGTCGATATCTGCTACGTTTACACCAGCGTCTTTAATGGCAGTCAAGCAAGGACCAGCAGTACGATTGATCAACTCTTCCACCAAAGACTCCAGCTTGGCACGAGTAAGTTTCAAGTTCAAATGCTTAGGACCGCTAGCATCAGCTGTCACATATGGCAAATTGATTTCAGTTTGCTGTGCAGAAGACAACTCAATCTTGGCTTTTTCAGCCGCATCTTTCAAGCGTTGCAGTGCCAATACGTCTTTGCTCAAATCAACGCCTTGCTCTTTTTTGAACTCAGCAATGATCCAGTCAATGATGCGTTGGTCAAAGTCTTCACCACCTAAGAAGGTGTCGCCGTTAGTAGAAAGCACTTCGAACTGCTTCTCACCATCTACGTTAGCAATTTCAATAATGGATACGTCGAATGTACCGCCACCTAAGTCATAGACAGCGATCTTGCGATCTACTTTATCTTGCTTGTCTAGGCCGAATGCCAATGCCGCAGCAGTTGGCTCATTAATGATGCGCTTAACATCTAAACCTGCGATACGACCAGCGTCTTTGGTTGCTTGACGTTGACTGTCATTGAAGTAAGCAGGCACTGTAATCACGGCCTCAGTCACTTCTTCACCGAGATAATCTTCGGCAGTCTTTTTCATTTTGCGCAAGATCTCAGCTGACACTTGTTGTGGCGCCATCTTTTTATCGCGCGCTTCAACCCAAGCATCGCCATTGTCTGCTTGAACAATCTTGTATGGCATCAAGCCGATATCTTTTTGCACTTCAGCATCTGTAAATTTACGACCCATCAAACGCTTCACTGCGTAGATCGTATTTTTAGGATTGGTAACTGACTGGCGTTTTGCAGGTGCACCAACCAATACTTCGCCGTCTTCAACGTAGGCGATGATGGATGGAGTTGTGCGCGCGCCCTCAGCGTTTTCAACAACTTTAGGTGCATTGTTTTCAACGACAGAAACACACGAGTTAGTAGTTCCTAAGTCGATTCCGATAATCTTTCCCATAATGACTCCAAAAAATTAAGTTATTTGTAATTGCGTAAAACTATGAATAAATCGATATCCAATAAATGGGGTCAAAAAAGGGGATTTCAAGGGCTAAAAAGCAAAAAAGGCAGAAATCTGCCTTTTTGATGCTGTTTTTAAGAAAAAACCCTCAGAAAACCCTCAAATTCATCAATTAAAAGGCTTTTTAGGGCTTATTTTGGCGCGCTCACCGTTACCAGCGCAGGGCGGAGAATGCGATCAGCGATAGAGTAACCCCGCTGCAAGACCGAAACCACGGTATTGGCCTCTTGATCTGAGGGAACGGATGCTATGGCCTGATGATGGTG
>JBJOJF010000144.1:0-6414 GCA_046046735.1 Pseudomonadota bacterium | reverse complement strand
CTCATGCTCAGAAGCTATTTAAAGCTTGGTGTGATGGGAAAACAGGTTACCCACTGGTAGATGCAGCCATGCATCAACTGAATTCGAGTGGTTATATGCACAATCGTCTACGCATGGTGGTTGCCAGCTTTCTTACCAAAGACTTGGGAATTGATTGGCGCTGGGGTGAAGCCTACTTCGCCCAACACCTCAATGACTTCGAACTTTCTTCCAATAATGGTGGATGGCAGTGGGCCTCCTCATCCGGATGTGATGCACAGCCTTACTTCAGAATCTTTAATCCGATTACCCAATCTCAAAAATTTGATCCTGAAGGCAAATTCATTAGACGTTATCTCCCTCAGTTGAATCAGCTCTCCAAAAAATCGATTCACGCACCCTGGGAGGCTGGACATATTGAGCTCGAAGCAGCCGGAATACTACTAGGCCGAGACTATCCATTGCCGATCGTTAATCATGATGAAGCGCGCAAAAAGACTCTTGTTCGCTATAGCGTTGTTAAAAAGATTACCCCCGAAACTAGCGAAACCTAAATCATTGAATTGATATACCGATTCCGATTTAAGATAGAGCATGAGCAAAATCTATGCAGTTGGAGATATTCAAGGATGCGCGCCTTCCTTGAAAAGTCTGATTAAAAAAATTCCCGCTAAATCCAAAATGATTTTTTTGGGTGATTTGGTTAATCGGGGCCCAGATTCTTTGGGGACCTTGCGTCTACTCAAGCAATTACAAGAAGAGCAACGCATCGAATGTATCTTAGGCAATCATGATCTTCATTTGCTAGCGGTCGATGCAGGCATTCGAAAAACAAAGGGTTTAGATACCGTACAAACCATTCTGGATGCGCCCGATAGAGCAGAATTGATGAATTGGCTGCGCCATCGCCCTATGGCTCTTAGCAATGGAAAAATACTGACAGTCCATGCAGGGGTGCTCCCTCAATGGGATATGGGGCAAACAATTGAATGCGCTCAAGAAGTTGAGAAAGCCTTGCGAAAAAAGAATTACAAAGAATTTCTAGGCAATATGTATGGCAATACGCCCAATAAATGGAGTAACTCGTTAAAAGGGTATGAGCGACTGCGCGTGATTACCAATGCTTTAACCCGTATTCGCTTTTGCACTCCTAGCGGCACGATGGAGTTTGAAAGCAAGGAAGGTTTTGAAAGTGGCCCGAAGGGATATATCCCCTGGTTCAAGGTGCCTAAACGGAAGACGCAAGAAGCGCTCATCTATTTTGGTCACTGGTCCACTCTTGGTCTATTACGCGAGAAAAACGTGATCGGTCTAGATACTGGTTGTGTTTGGGGTGGCAAGCTCACCGCGATGGAAATTGCCGAATCAGGAAAAGACCGAAAGAATCTAGAAATCATTCAAGTGGCTGGTTACGACCATCCACTGAGAATGTAACTTCAGTATTGAGTCAGTCTACTAAAGTTTCTTAAAGGCGTTTTTGGCAGCAGCAATAATCTCGCCCACAACAGCATCATCATGTGTTATAGAAGTAAAGCCAGCCTCATAGGCAGAAGGGGCGAGATAGACACCTTGATCTAGCATGAGGTGGAAAAACTTCTTGAACGCCTCAATATTGGTCTTCGTTACAGCTTCAAATGAGGTGGGGACTTGGTCTGCAAAATAAAAGCCAAACATTCCGCCGACACTATCTACCGCAAATGGAATTCCAGCCTCATCAGCTGCTTGTTTTAGTCCGGCCATGAGTTTTTCTGTTTGACGCGTGAGGGATTCGTAAAACCCTGCCCGACAAATAATTTCTAAGGTTTTTAATCCTGCTGCAACAGCAACTGGATTGCCTGACAGCGTTCCAGCTTGATAGACATTGCCTAATGGCGCCAACTTAGACATGATTTCTTTTTTTCCACCAAAAGCAGCCATTGGCATGCCACCGCCCATAACCTTACCAAGACAGGTCAGATCAGGCGTAATTCCTTGCAAAGATTGTGCGCCACCCAAGGCAACCCTGAAACCGGTCATTACCTCATCGTAAATCAAGACGCTACCGTACTGGCTGGTCAAACTCCGCATCGCCGCTAAAAATTCTTGTGATGGCTTGATGAGATTCATATTGCCAGCAATAGGCTCCAAAATGACAGCAGCAATTTGATTGCCCTGCTTTGCAAATACCTCTTCAAGAGCAGCAACATCGTTGTAAGGCAATACCAGTGTGTGCTTTACCAAGTCATGCGGCACACCACCAGAGGAAGGGGCATTTTGGGTTGAATCTGCAAAAGTGAGAAGGCCTGATCCTGCTTTGACTAATAGGCTATCTGCATGACCGTGATAACAACCTTCAAATTTAATAATCAGATCCCGGCCGGTATAGCCACGTGCAAGACGTAGCGCACTCATAGTGGCTTCGGTACCGCTAGAGACCATACGGACCTGTTCAACACTTGGCATGATTTGGCAAATACGCTCTGCTAGCTCAATCTCGCCTTCTGTAGGGGCGCCATAGCTGAAACTCGTTTCAGCAGCCTTCTTTACAGCCTCCACTATCTCAGGATGAGCATGGCCTGCAATCATTGGGCCCCAAGACATGATCAGATCAATGTAACGCTTATCTTCTGCATCCCAAAAATACGGGCCTTGTGCTCTTGTGACAAAACGAGGTGTACCACCAACTTGACGGAAAGCACGAACTGGAGAATTTACACCCCCAGGAATTGTCTTCTGTGCACGCTCAAATAAGATTTCGTTTTGTCCCAAGATACTCTCTCAACTTTCAGTATGGATGCTTTGTTATTAATGCAATGAATTCAATGACAGAACTTAGATCGCCATCATTTCAAAATCTTCCTTGCGAGCTCCACACTCTGGGCAAGTCCAATTCATGGGCACATCTTTCCACAGCGTACCCGGAGCAATACCTTCAGCGGGCAAGCCTGCAGCCTCATCGTAGACCCATCCACAAATTAAACACATATAGGTTTTAAATTCCATCTTGGTCGTCCTTTTCAATATTGAATGTATGTGTTTTTTATTTTAAATCTGTGGGTACATCACGTTTTTGATGCATCTCAAATTTAAAGAGGCGGCATTCAAGAGGTCCATTAAATAAAGGTGTACGTTTGGATTCTTTGATGCGCAACTGCCCAGGCAATGCCATATCGGCCGTAAGAACAAAAACATTCCACCCGCCAAATGCATCCTTGAGATGTTGACCAAATTGCCTCAAAAATTCAACAAATTTTGGATCTTGCTCTTCTTGAGCCTGCAGCTTCTTTAAAGACTCACGACTAGATCGCTTTGCGCTCTGACGACCCGTCTCCAAATTATGAGCGAAGCGGTCTTCAGGCTCATCTTCATAGGTATCACGGCTAGCGTCTTTATCCTGCCCTCGGCCACCCTTAATAACTAAGCGCTCTCCGTAAGGGGGGTTCAATAACATCACGCCATTTTTAGCATTCTCAGGCGGCTTGCTAGCCAATGCATCAATCTGGCGAGTGACTGGCATCCCTGGCAATTGAGCGCGCTGCCAATTACCTTTAAACATAGCAACCAATCTCTCATTAATATCACCACCACTAATTCCGAGAGATTGTGCATCTGGAAATTGCTTACGCTTTTCGAGCATTTCATTGAGAGCAGCCTCTTTCAATGCACTCCACTTTTTTTGCTCAGGCGCCTCACCAAACGGCTTCAATCTCTGAAATCCAAAGCCATCTGCAGAAGTTACCAGTGGGCGATATGCAAGGCGACTTGGCTTAGCATCATCGCCATACATTCCCGCGCGGATTGCTCCCGGAGGAATTGCGAGTGCCATCTGGGCTGCCTCAATCAAGAATGTTCCGCTGCCACACATCGGGTCAAATAAAGTTTGTGAAGGCTTCCAGCCAGTGAAGGCCAAAATTCCTGCAGCTAAATTTTCTTTTAAAGGAGCATCCCCTTTTTCATCCCTCCAGCCACGCTTAAACAGCGCTTCGCCGGAAGTGTCCAAATAAATCGTTACATGGGTTGCAGTGAGATGGGCCTGAACGCGAACATCTGGAAAAGCAGTATCAATACTAGGCCGGTCACCAGTGACATCGCGCAAACGATCCACGATGGCATCTTTAATTTTCAGCGTTGCAAAATTTAAACTCTTGAGCGGTGAACGATGCGCAGTCACATCGACACGTAAAGTTTGCTTTGAAGAAAACCATTCCTCCCAAGCAAGCCCACTTGCCAACTTATATAAATCCTCTTCTTGACGATAAGGGCCCTCTGCCATTTGTAGCAAGACCCTACTTGCAATACGCGAGTGTAGATTCAAAGCCATCGCCGCCGAAATCGGCGCAGCAAGACCTACTCCGCCCGTTGGACTAGTCGGAGTCGGGTCTATAACCCAAGCACCTAAGGCTTTCGCATCTGGACGCTGCGCGATACTTGCTAGCTCTTGTGCAAGGGGCACTTCCAGTCCGCCTGGACAAACAACAAAAAATCTCATGAGGCTAACAATCTATAAAGGGTTAAATTTTTTTAATTCAAACCCGATTAAGGCTTGATGACAACTAAAGCAGTGATGACCAACAATAAAATAACGGGCACTTCATTAAACCAGCGATACCAAACACCGGTACGGGTATTTGCAGCATTACGGAACTTTTTAAGCAAACTCCAGCAAGCATGGTGGTAACCAATCACCAAAATGACAAAAAATACTTTGGCATGCATCCAGACTTCGCCAGCGCCAATCTTGAAATGCAACCAGAGTGTTAAGCCGAGCAATACTGCTGGCACTGCCAAGATGGTCATAAATCGAAAGAGGCGATTGGCCATCCCCAACAGTCGGGCATAGACTTCAGGATTTTTCTCGTCTGCCAAATTAACAAAAATACGGGGCAGATAAAACAAGCCTGCGAACCATGAGGCAATCAAGACAATATGAAGTGTCTTAGTCCAAAGATATGCGTTGCCCATGATGAATTATTTTCCTATTGGTAGTGAAGCGGGTATTAAGTGCGAATCTCGCCATGACCCATAACGATGTACTTCAGCGAAGTTAAGCCATCGAGTCCAACAGGTCCACGTGCATGTAATTTATCGTTAGAAATACCAATTTCAGCTCCCAGACCATATTCGAAGCCATCTGCAAAACGAGTGCTGGCATTAACCATCACGCTGGCACTATCAACTTCGCGCAAGAATCGCTTAGCTTGGTCAGCATTATTCGTAATGATGGCGTCAGTATGCTTACTGCCATATTTTTCAATATGGTTCATCGCCTCATCCATATCTGAAACTGTCTTTATCGACAAAATGGGTGCGAGATACTCTGTCTGCCAATCCTCTTCACTTGCATCAACCAGCTTCTGGAAGCCCGCAGCTTCCAGGGTATTGCGAGTTGCCGCATCCACACGTAACTCAACGCCTTTGTCTTGATAGATTTTGCACAGTGCTGGCAAGATCTGCGGTGCTATCGCATGATTGACCAATAATGTCTCCATGGCATTGCATGGTGCATAGCGCTGAGTCTTGGCGTTATCACAGACCTTAATTGCCATCGCAATATCAGCATCAGCATCAATATAGGTATGACAAATGCCGTCAAGATGCTTAATCATTGGTACGCGAGCTTCAGCCATCAAGCGCGCAATTAAACTCTTGCCGCCTCGCGGTACGATCACATCAATATATTCTGTCATGGTGATCATTTCACCTACAGCACTTCGATCGGTAGTACCAACAACCTGAACAGCATCCATCGGCAAATTAGCCGCATCCAAGCCCTCTTGAATTAACTGTGCCAGCAAAGTATTGGAATCAATTGCCTCGGAGCCGCCGCGCAAAATAACGGCATTACCTGACTTGAGACATAGTGCTGCTGCATCAATGGTGACATTAGGGCGGGACTCATAAATGATGCCAATCACTCCAAGCGGCACGCGCATTTGTCCAAGCTCAATACCGGAAGCCTGCTTCTTCAAAGCAGAAATTTTTCCAATGGGATCTTCCAAAGACACAATTTGCTCTAAACCCAGCGCCATCGACTCAATCGTCTTGGGCGTCATGGTGAGGCGATCAATAAAAGCGGCATCTTGGCCATTAGCCTGCGCACGCGCTACGTCAAGTTGATTCACTCTTTGAATTTCAGCAGACTTTTCACGGACTAACTTTGCGATATGCGTCAATGCTTGATTTTTCTGCTCACTACTAGCCCTTGCCATGGAGCGTGATGCCTTACGAGCACGCTGACCAATCTCTTGCATCATCTGCTTAATTAATTTGTTCGCTTCACTCATTTTTAAATTCGCTATTTGTTATTCATCAATGTCATATTGTGCTTAGCGCAATAAATTGCCCACTAAACGTAAACCATCCCAAGGATCTGCAGGCAAATCTGCAGCCTGCAAGCCTTTGGCCTGACGGTCTAGACCTGCAGCAACTTGCATCGCTCTGCGTAATTTCATGGGC
>JBJOJF010000143.1:0-8579 GCA_046046735.1 Pseudomonadota bacterium | reverse complement strand
AACTAAGCTGCAATGGTTTCTCTCGACCACATTGTCGAGGATGCTAAACGTGATTTCCTCGGAGCTGCCGATGCGGCAGCTCTAGAGGACGCGAAAGCCAAGTATCTCGGTAAGTCAGGTGTTCTCACTGAGCGTTTAAAAGCGCTTGGTGGAATGTCGCCTGATGAACGTAAGAGTGCTGGCGCCCAAATTAATCAAATCAAAACTCAAGTTGAAGCTGCGCTACAAGAGCGTCGTCAGGCCTTATCTGATGCTGTATTGCTCCAACGCCTTGCAGCAGAGTCAATCGATGTCTCTTTGCCTGGTCGCGGACAAGCAGTAGGTAGCTTGCATCCGGTCATGCGCACTTGGGAGCGCGTTGAAGAAATCTTCCGCTCTATTGGTTTTGATGTTGCAGATGGCCCTGAAATTGAAACCGATTGGTTTAATTTCACTGCCTTAAATAGTCCCGAGAATCATCCTGCACGTTCAATGCAAGATACCTTCTATATTGATGGTAAAGATTCCAACGGGAAACCTTTGCTATTGCGCACCCATACCAGCCCGATTCAGGTTCGTTATGCAAGTGAGCATGTAAAAAAATATGCTAACGCGGATGTGATGCCACCAATCAAGGTGATTGCACCAGGCAGAACGTATCGTGTTGATAGCGATGCCACCCATTCACCAATGTTTCATCAGGTTGAGGGTTTATGGATTGCAGAGAGTGTTTCCTTTGCTGATCTCAAGGGTGTGTATACCGATTTCTTAAGAACCTTTTTTGAAACGAATGAATTGCAAGTTCGTTTCCGCCCATCTTATTTCCCATTCACTGAGCCTTCAGCAGAAATCGATATGGCTTTCGGTAGTGGCAAGTTAGCCGGCCGTTGGTTAGAGATTTCTGGAGCAGGGCAAGTTCATCCTAATGTGTTGCGCAATATGGGAATTGATCCAGAGCGCTATACCGGATTTGCTTTTGGCTCTGGCTTAGAGCGCTTAACAATGCTTCGTTATGGTGTTGATGACTTACGTCTTTTCTTTGAGAACGATCTTCGTTTCTTAGCGCAATTCCCGGCTTAAATCGCCAACCTTCTAATAGTAGATAGCGCATATGCAATTTTCTGAATCTTGGTTACGCCGTTACGTAAACCCTTCGCTCGATAGCAATGCTTTAGGTCATGCAATGACAATGGCTGGCCTAGAAGTGGAAGAGCAACATTCAGTAGCGCCCCCATTTACAAAAATTGTTGTTGCCCAAATCCTATCTGCTGAACAGCACCCTGATGCAGACCGTTTGCGTGTTTGTAAGGTTGATGCAGGCACTGGCCAAGAATTACAAATTGTTTGTGGTGCACCGAACGCGCGCGCTGGCATCAAAATTCCTTGCGCTATGGTTGGCGCAGAATTACCACCAGCTGAAGCGGGTGGCAAGCCATTCATGATCAAAGTAGGGAAGTTGCGCGGAGTAGAAAGCCAGGGCATGTTGTGCTCTGGTCGAGAACTTGGTTTAGGTGATGATCACGAAGGCATTTTGGAATTACCTACTGATGCACCTGTTGGTGAGGATATTCGTCAATACTTAAATCTGGATGACCAGATCTTTGTTATTAAGCTAACGCCTAATAAAGCAGATTGCTTGTCCCTAATGGGTATGGCGCGTGAAGTGTCAGCTATTACTGGTGCTGCATTGTGCCCGCCCAAGTGGGCCCCTGTAGAGGTTTCTATTCAGGACAAGCTTAAAGTCACTATTGAAAGCGACAAACTTTGTGGTCGTTTTGCTGGTCGCGTGATTCGTGGCGTTAACCCAAAAGCTAAAACACCAGATTGGATGATTCAACGACTTTGTAATGCGGGCCAAAGAAGCATTTCCGCTCTAGTAGATTTATCTAACTACGTCATGTTAGAAATGGGGCAGCCGACTCATGTCTTTGATATTGATAAATTGACTGGCGATATCGCTGTTCGTTGGGCAAAGTCAGGCGAAACTCTTGAGCTATTAAATGGACAGACAGTTACCTTGCAGGGTCTTGATTCTGCAGCTAAGTTGCAAGATGCTGGCGTAGTTGCGGATCAAAATGGCCCTGTAGCTTTAGCTGGCATCATGGGTGGCAATCATTGTGCCGTGACTGACGATACTAAAAATATTTATGTTGAGGCAGCTTACTGGCAGCCCTCAGCAATTCAAGGTCGTGCACGTCGCTTTAATTTCAGCACAGATGCAGCACATCGCTTTGAGCGTGGTGTTGATCCACAAAATACTGCTAATTGCTTGGAGTATCTAACTGCTCTGATTGTTGAGGTATGTGGCGGTCAAGTTGGCCCAATTGATGATCAAGTATTGGCTATTCCTGAACGTAAGCCGGTGAGCATGCGTTTGGCCCGTGCCATGAAGGTCATTGGCATTCCACTGACAGCTGAAATTGTTGCTGATGTGTTTAAACGCCTGGGCTTTGAGTTCAAGCAAGAGGGTGATGCATTTGTTGTGACACCCCCAAGCTATCGCTTTGATATCGAAATCGAAGAAGACTTAATTGAAGAAGTCGCGCGTATGTACGGCTTTGAAAATATTCCTGATGTGCCGCCTGTTTCTTCATTGAAGATGAGCGCTAAAGCTGAAGCAAAACGTGGTGTGCATTTATTGCGCCAACGTTTAGCCTTGCAAGGATATCAAGAGGCGGTGAATTTTGGATTTACCGATCTAGAAAGCGAGCAACGCTTAGCCGCCGCTACTGAGAAAGATTTAATTGCCGTACTCAATCCAATTGCCAGTCAATATGGGGTGATGCGTAGCAATCTATGGGGTGGCCTACTTGGCAATCTGAAGTCAAATCTGAATCGTGGTGCTGGCCGTGTGCGTTTATTTGAAACAGGTCGCGTATTCAAGCGTGATGCAAGCGTTCAAGAGGAGGCCGGCAAAGTGGCTGGCTTTCATCAGCCGCAGCACGTTGGTGGTTTAGCTTATGGATCATTCGTCCCTGAGCAGTGGGCAAGCGCTGATCGTGCAGTAGATTTCTTCGATGTGAAGGGTGATCTGGAGCGCGTGCTCGATCCATTGCATTTCACAACTGAGGCTGCAGTTCATCCTGCGCTTCATCCTGGCCGCAGCGCACAAATTCAGCTCGTAACGCCAGCTGGTAAACAAAATATTGGTTGGATTGGTGAATTGCACCCTGGATTGCAGCAGGCTTATGAATTGCCTCAAGCTCCAGTGTTATTTGAAATGGATTTAGAAGCCATTCGTAATCTTGGTATTCCACAGCCAGAAGAGTTAAGTAAATTCCCAGCCGTACAACGAGATTTAGCGGTAGTGGTGAAGCAGGCCGTTTCTGCGCAGAATTTGCTTGATGCAATGAACGCCAAAAAACAGAACTTTGTTAAAGCGATTGAGCTCTTCGATGAGTTCAAGCCAAAAGCCGGCTCTAGCAGCATGGCCGATGATGAGAAGAGTTTGGCTTTCCGCGTTACCTTATTGAATCCACAGGAAACCCTGCAGGATGCGCAAATTGAAGCAGTTATGACGGCTTTATTGTCATCGCTTGAGAAAAATTGCGCAGCGCGTCTGCGCTAGGTTTAATATTAGTAAAAGATATTACAAAGAGACTTCCGCCATGAATGATTTAGTTAGCAACGATACCGTCACTAAAAATGAGTTGTCAGAGGCGCTCTTTGATCAAGTCGGTCTTAATAAGCGGGAAGCTAAAGATATGATTGATGCGTTCTTTGATCGCATTGGCCAGTCTCTAGAGGCTGGCGTTGAAGTCAAGATTTCTGGATTTGGAAATTTTCAATTACGTAATAAATCTGCTCGCCCTGGACGAAATCCTAAAACCGGGCAGATGATACCGATTGCCGCGCGTCGCGTTGTTACTTTTCATGCAAGTCAAAAACTCAAAGATGTAGTTGAGTCACATGCTCGAGAAAACAGCATTTGATGCCGGGTCGGTGCTGCTAAGCTCGCAGCTCCCCCCAATACCTGCCAAACGCTATTTCACTATAGGTGAGGTTGCTGATCTCTGTGGGGTGCGCTCACACGTTTTGCGCTATTGGGAGCAGGAATTTTCACAACTGAGCCCGCAAAAGCGTCGTGGTAATCGTCGCTATTATCAGCATCACGAGGTCGTACTCATCAGAAAGATCAGGTCCTTGCTTTATGAAGAGGGTTTCACTATCAGCGGAGCACGCAATCGTTTAGATGAGGCTCGCGGTGAACTTCGATTGCGTGATGAGTTGAACGCTGTTCTGCAAATTCTGTCTAAATAGTTACTGATACAATTTTGACTCTTGTCGGGGCGTAGCGCAGCCTGGTAGCGTACATGCATGGGGTGCATGTGGTCGGAGTTTCAAATCCTCTCGCCCCGACAAAATTTCTTAAGTATTTTTTCCATCTCCATTAAATTCTCATGAGCACAGATCAAAACGCCACTACTTATTTTGGTTTAACTATCCCTTTTTTATCTCACCTTGGCGTCGTGCCTGAGATGGCGGAAGGGGGTAAATCGCGCATTAGCTTGGAAGTAAAGCCTGAATTTGAGAATAGCTTCCATATTGCTCATGGTGGTGTCGTAATGACTCTACTTGATTTTGCTATGGGAGCCGCTGCTCGCAGCACTACAGATCAACCTTTAGGCGCAATGACTATAGACATGAGCGTCAGTTTTTTGCGCCCTAGTACTGGCAAAATCATTGTTGAAGGCACGGTCCTTAAATCCGGTAAAACGATTAATTACTGCGAAGCCGTCGTTTTAAACGAGCTTGGGGAAGTTACCGCCAAAGCGAGCGGTACATTCATGCTCAGAAGGTGAGAAACAATATAAATAATCAATATATTATTTATAATTAATTACTTAATAATCCTTATAAAAATCTTATAAACCATTAATTTACATAGGTTTATAGGCAATAGTTTATAAAGATATTGAATAATATATAATAGTTATTCAGTGATAATTAATACATTATCCAATAACCATTTATTAAAGAAAGCATTACATGTCTTCTTATCAGGAACTTTTAGCCCAACGTGAGCAGTTGGATAAACAAATTAAAGAGGCTATTCAGCGAGAAAAAGCGGATGGCATTATCAAAGCTAAGTTAATTATTGAGCAATACAACTTAACCGCTTCAGACTTATTTAGCCGTAAGTCGGGTATTCGTAGTGGTAGTGGCAAAGTTGCTCCAAAATATCGCAATCCTTCAACTGGTGAAACTTGGACTGGTCGTGGTAAGGCCCCAAAGTGGATTGAAGGGCGGGACCGTAGTAACTTTTTAATCTAAGTATCTTTTATAAACTATTGATTTAAATAGTTTTTATTTAATAGGCTGCACAGCATTAGCTCCGCAGCCTATTTTTCTAATCAATCCATCTTTTTATTGAATACATTTCCTGTTAAGTGCCTGTATGAATATCGGCTCTAGTAGTTCATGTCGATCTTTGTCACCTAGATTAGTGTCAAGCTCTGGATTGGTTGCTGGATAGCCAATAATCAAAGGATTTTGATCAATTAGGCCATTTTCCAGCTCTTCTTGAAGCAGTTCTGGGTATCTTGGCCTAACTCCAATCGTATTTTCATCTGCCAGCCCCATAACGCCCGGATGCAATTTAATAAATCCTTCATCCACTAATATAGGAATCCTTTGGGTATCCTTGTTTTTACTCAGGTAGTGAATAAGATGAACTTGTTCTACCGGGGGAATTAGGGCGTCAAGGAAGATTAAGTCTGGTGATATGGAGACTGTTTTCATAAGGCCCTCTAGGCTATCTACTGAAACTTCCATTTCTACCTTTAGTTGCCAGCATTGAATGGATTCGATTAATTCATGGCTATTCTCAATTCTTCTGAATATCCCCATTGCAATGCAGTTTTGGGTAGTTTTCTGACGCATCGCTCTTTTTCGTCTAGCTAATTGCTGATCTAGAGAGCTGGCAAGAATTCTGCGGTGGCCGCCACGCGTCTTCCAGGCGATTAATTCCCCTAATTCAACCATTTTTTGTACCGTCCCAAGAGATACCTGTAAAACTTTGGCGCTTTGGCGGGTGCTGAGATATTCCATTTCAGGGGTAATTTCTTTCATATTTTCTTAATCCCATTAAATTAATCGAAGATTTAGAGAATACGAATCAAATCTCATTGAATATGTCAGGGGGGATTTAAAAACCGGTAGGAAACTTCTTATTTAGGTGTTTGGATAGGGAAATACCCCTGCGCCCCCGAAAATCAGGGAAAGCCCTTTATGAATCAATGGGTAATCGTGTTAAATTATCACTGTTGTATATGTATTCGCACAGATCAATTCGTAAAGCGGTATAGCCGTAGAGCGAATGGTTTTAACCACAGTTTTTATTCGGGAAACCCGATGAAAGGTGAGCATCATGATGCAGGATCAAAGAGATAATTCCTATCTCTTCGGCGGAAACGCCCCTTACGTAGAAGAACTCTACGAATCCTACTTGCACGATCCAGCTTCTGTAGCTGATCACTGGCGAGATTATTTTGATAATGTGAAGCAAATTCCAGCAGTGGATGGTTCATCAAGAGCGGATATCGCTCACGGACCTATTGTTGCTTCCTTTGCTGAGCGCGCTAAGCAAGGTCCCATCAGAACAGTTTCAGCTGATTCAGCTGACTCTGAGATGGGCCGTAAGCGTGTTGCAGTTCAACAGTTAATTGCTGCATACCGAAACGTTGGCAATCGCTGGGCTGATATAGATCCGTTGAAGCGCACTGAGCGCCCGGATATCCCAGAGTTGGACCCAGCTTTTTATGGCTTTGGTGATGGCGATATGGATATCGTCTTCAATACCAGCAATACCTTCTTCGGCAAAACCGAGATGACCTTGCGTGATTTATTGCAAGCCTTGCGTCAAACCTATTGCGGTACGTTAGGTGCTGAGTACATGTTTATTGCCGACCAGAAGATTAAAAAATGGTGGCAAGAAAAATTAGAGTCTATTCGTTCTACTCCGCATTTCAATGTGGATCAAAAGCGTCAAATCTTGGATCGCGTTACTGCGGCCGAAGGTTTGGAGCGTTACCTCCAAGCCAAGTATGTAGGTCAAAAACGCTTCTCACTTGAGGGTGGTGAAAGTTTCATCGCTTGTATGGATGAGTTGATTCGTGAAGCAGGTGCTAAAGGCGTTCAAGAGATTGTCATTGGTATGGCCCACCGCGGTCGTTTGAACGTCCTCGTGAACACTTTAGGCAAAATGCCAACAGACTTGTTTGCTGAGTTTGAGCACAAAGGCCCAGAGACATTGCCTGCAGGTGACGTTAAGTATCACCAAGGCTTTTCAAGTGATATCTCTACGCCAGCAGGCCCGGTGCACTTATCTCTTGCTTTTAATCCTTCGCACTTAGAAATCGTGAATCCAGTAGTTGAAGGTTCAGCGCGTGCCCGTATGGAACGTCGCGGTGATTTGTTGGGTGAGCAGGTATTGCCAGTATTGGTCCATGGCGATGCTGCTATTGCAGGTCAGGGCGTTATGCAAGAAACCTTAGCGATGGCTGAGGTTCGTGGTTACTCAACTGGCGGTACGGTTCATATTGTGATTAATAACCAGATCGGTTTCACAACATCTGATCCACGTGACTTGCGCTCAAGTCTCTACTGTACCGACATCATGAAGGTCATCGATGCACCTGTATTGCACGTAAACGGGGATGATCCAGAGGCTGTAGTTTTGGCAACCAAATTGGCAGTAGAGTTCCGCACTCAATTCCATAAGGATGTGGCCATTGATATCGTGTGCTTCAGAAAACTGGGTCATAACGAGCAAGATACGCCTGCAATGACTCAGCCATTGATGTACAAAATCATTGCAGCCCATCCTGGTACTCGCAAGCACTATGCAGATAAGTTGGAAGCGCAAGGTGTATTGCCACCAGGAACTGGTGACTTGATGGTTAAAGAATATCGCGCAGCAATGGATGCTGGCAAACAAACATCAGATCCAGTGCTCAGCAATTTCAAGGGCAAGTTTGCGGTGGATTGGTCCCCATTCTTAAACAAGAAATGGACTGACGAAGCCGATACCGCTATTCCTTTGACTGAGTGGAAGCGTTTGGCTGAAAAGATTTCTACTATTCCCGATGATTTCAAAGCTCACCCACTGGTCGAGAAGGTTTACAAAGATCGCGCGGCAATGGGTCGTGGTGAAGTCAATATTGACTGGGGTATGGGCGAGCACATGGCTTTTGCATCCTTAGTTGCAAGCGGCTATCCAGTTCGTTTATCCGGTGAAGATAGTGGTCGCGGTACCTTTACCCATCGTCATGCAGTGCTGCATAACCAAAACCGTGAGAAATGGGATACCGGCACTTACGTTGCGCTTCAGCACGTTGCTAAAGACCAGGCCCCGTTCATTGTGATTGACTCAATTTTGTCTGAAGAGGCCGTTCTTGGCTTTGAGTATGGCTATGCTGCTGCAGAGCCAAATACATTGACAATTTGGGAAGCGCAATTCGGTGACTTTGCCAATGGTGCTCAAGTGGTTATCGACCAATTTATCGCCTCAGGAGAAGTAAAGTGGGGCCGAGCAAATGGTCTGGTCATGATGTTGCCTCACGGTTACGAAGGGCAGGGTCCTGAGCACTCATCTGCAC
>JBJOJF010000142.1:0-4313 GCA_046046735.1 Pseudomonadota bacterium | reverse complement strand
TTGATCAATAAAGCGCGTTTCGTAATCCTGCCAACTTGCCGAGATGAAAGCATTTTGCATTCCAAGTGATTTGCCTTGGGCAATAATTAAATCTTTGCTTACGCCATGTGAGCGCGTTTTTTGTCCCGTTTCATCTAAGGCGGTTAATAGATGGGTAATGGCAGCCCCGGATTTTTGAGAACGCCAAAGCGCCAAACAAGAATCTTTGCCCCCGCTCCAGGAGGCCATTGTTTGTATGCGCATTAATAGCTTTCTTAGTCAAATAACCATTAAAACAAGAACTTTTGGGGATAAAATGGTCAAAACCCAATTATTGGAGAGTATTTATGACGAGTTTATCCAAAAGACAAAACATCTTTTTAATTTTTGTACTGTCAGCCGTGATGTGGCTTACACGTGGTCACCATATGGCATCTTTGGCTTATTTGCCTGATGCATCATGGGCCATCTTCTTTGCCGTCGGTTTTTATTTTTCAAGCTTTGCAGTGATTGCCTTGTTTTTAGCGCAAGCATTCTTGATTGATTATTTGGTATTGACTCAGCTGGGTATCGGTCAAGCCTGTTTCACACTTGCTTACTCCTTCTTGCTACCTGCTTACCTTTCTCTTTGGTTTGCTGGTAAGTGGTTTGCTAAACGTTACGCACTCAACCTCAGCTCATTGAAGAGTTTTGTGCTTGCAGCTGTTTCCGGAATTATTGTTTGTGAGTTTATTTCGAGTGGTAGTTATTACTTCATCAATGTTCCAGGAACTGCTTCCATTAGCGAATTTATGGGTAGGATTGCACTTTTCCTCCCGCATGCCTTGATCATTACGATGAGTTACCTAGCGGTAATCATGGTGGCACATTTGGTTGTCATTGCTGCGGCACATAAAACAGCTGATCCAAGCAAGATCAAGCACTAAGTCAGGGCGGGGCCTCCCCGCTAAGAGCTGCCTTCAAAATATGCGCCCCTCACGGGGCGCTGTCTTATAATCAATGCGTTGATGGTGCTCTGTGGTCGATTTGGCCCTGGAGTTAAACGGGAAGCACTACCCAAACGTGCGCTGTCCCCGCAACGGTAAGAGAACGCCTGACTTTTCATGGGCAAAGAATTTAAACAAGCCACTGTGTATTTGCATGGGAAGGCTAAATTCCGAAGTTCTCCAGCCCGGATACCGGCCTCAACAGGTGAAATTGCAACGTGGGTCTTTGCGTGCCGGTGTTCTCCCTAGCTCCATTGGGGTGCGCCTTCTTGCACAACTCATTCTGTTTATTTCGTAGATTTCAGTCAACAGGGAATTTGACTGGGTAATCCGTATGAAAGTAAAAAATGAAGTCTCAATCTTTTAATCCACTGCGCTCAAGCAGAAGTAAAACTATTTTATTAAACGCTGTTCTCGCTTCACTAGGAATGACTTTTCAGCAATCTGTAGTGGTTGCTCAAAGTGCACCCTCATCAGTTTCCGTGGCAAGTCTCAATAACCAAATGGATCCCATTATTGTGACGGCTACCAGAACGCCAACGCGTGCCAATGATGTTCTGGCTGATTATGTTTATATCGGGCCAGAAGAAATTGCCGATGCAGGCCAGTCAACAATTACTGAATTGCTGCAACGTCAACGTGGTGTTGAGGTATCTAGTAATGGTGGTGGTGTGCAAAGCGTATTTTTGCGCGGTGCAAATTCTGCTCAAACGCTAGTATTGATTGATGGTGTACGTACTACCTCAATGCTCAATGGCGGTGCTGCATGGGCTGCTATCCCAGTTCCTATCATCGACCACATTGAAATCATTTTTGGACCACAAAGTAGTTTGTATGGTTCTGACGCTATTGGTGGCGTCATTAATATCTTTACTAAAAAAGGTGCCGGCCCAACTAAGGTCAGCGTTTCTACAGGTTACGGTACCTATGGAACGAGCATCTCAGACGCTAGTCTTTATGGCTCAACCGGTGGCGATAAAAATACCAGCTACTCGGTTAGCGCAACTACTGAAAACACGGCTGGCTTTAATACGATTGCGTCGAACAATACTGCGCAAAATTACTACAACACATCCAGCACGATTGGTTACACCAAAACTGGTGGTGCTGCTCGCGTAAGTCAAGAGTGGGAAAAAGGACAGGAGTTGGGTGCGCAAGTATTTGCCAGTCGCAACAATAATCAATATCCGGTCTACAGCATTGGTAAATATGTGGGCAATCAGATTAATGATGTAACGACTTTGTCGCTGTATTCTAAAAATCAGATCACTCAAAATTGGAATAGTAATTTGCAGTTTGCTCAATCTTATGATTCTGGGCAGGCGCTTTATCCTGGCAATAATCCAATTTCAACGACCAAGCAAAATATTTATACCTGGCAAAACGACATTAATGTCGGACCTGATTTGCTGCAAATATTGGGTGAACGCAGATCGGCTACGATGAATGCAACTGGGCCTGCCACCTTAAATTTAGGTCAAGACACCAATTCAGTTGCCGCTGCTTATCAAATGAAACGAGGAGCTCACTTAGCCAACCTCAGTATTCGTAACGACAGCATTACTGGCTATGGACCACAAACCACTGGTGGTGTTTCCTATGGTTACTTCTTTAGCAAAGAATGGCGTGCTAACGTTAACTACGGGACCGGCTTTAAGGCACCATCTTTTTATGAGCTGTACTACCCAGGTTACGGTGTGCTCGGTTTGCAGCCTGAAAAGAGTAAAAATACTGAAGCAGGTCTTCACTACGAGAGCGGTGCTTATGACGTACATATGGTTGCCTACAACAACTCTATTACGAACCTGATTCAGTACACCAATTCAGGTTGTCCAACGGGCTACTCATTTGGTTGTGCAAGCAATGTGGCAACAGCGAAGATCACAGGTCTATCGCTAGGTACTACCGCAAGAGTCGGAAATTTCAATCTCAAAGCATCGTTTGATCAACAAAATCCGGTGGATCAAAATACGGGATATGTTCTTGCAAAGCGCGCTAAACAGTTTGGTAATTTTGGTGCAGAGTATCGCGTGAATCAAATTACAGCTGGGTTAGAGGGGACTTTCCAAGCGAATCGCAATGATTATGGCAACTCCAATACGATGAGTGGTTATGGAATTTTTAATACCTATGCCAGTTATAACTTTGCGAAGGACTGGAGTTTATTTGGTCGATGGAACAATATGACCAATAAAAATTATCAGTTAAGTTATGGCTATGTCACCCCGGGCTCCAACGTATTCGTTGGTGTTCGATATGCTATGAAATAAGTAACTATGCATAAACCACCTTCGGGTGGTTTTGCATTCATAAGACCATGTCCAATTTCAAAGAGTTACACCGCCTAGCATGTGAGCAGGGTCGAGATACATACGTCGATCCTGGTTCAGGCTATCAAGTACTTACTAGTTTGGCGCTGGAGAGGCAAGGTCGTTGCTGTGGTAATTCTTGTAGGCATTGCCCGTTTGGACATATCAATGTAAGAGGAAGCAATCAGTCCGAGCAGCGAATCGAGGCTCCCGTTTTAATGAATGGGAAGTCAATCGATGGTGATCTTGATGTACTTTTTTGGTCTGGTGGAAAAGATAGTTTTTTGACCTTAATGCATTTATTGCAAGAGGCGAGAAATGTCGTTTTATTAACCAGCTTTGGCGCAAATACTAATCACGTTTCGATTCAGAATATTCACATTAAAAATATTGCCGTGCAGGCTGATTTTTTTAAAGTGCCCCTGTGTTTAGTGCCACTTTTCCCTAATACGGACTACAAGGAAAGTATCGAAGAGGCTTTGCAACTGATCCGAGATCGTACGGGCGCCAGGATTCATCGTTTGGTTTTCGGGGACCTCCATTTGCAGGATATTCGTCAATGGCGTGTGAATACTTGGTCAGGCTATGAGGTTTACACCCCTTTATTTGATGTTTCCTATGAGCAGCTTTTAGAGAGGCTATGGACGCTTCGGGATGAAATGGGTCTTAACATCACCCTCAGCACTGAGCTTGACATGCCGTCGGGGGTATTACCCTTATCAACTCCATACACGCCAGAGCTTGTTCAGAACTTAATATCCGTTGGAAAAGATGCCATGCTGGAGAACGGGGAAGCCCATACCCTGATTTTTCCTGGCTCTCAGACCCCTTTTGCAGGGTAGTCGGACTGTGAATGTGTATTTAGTGACCCTAGAATTTTGCACTGCAATATAAAATAACGCTCTATATCTATGTATATATAGATCGCACTCATTCTTTGGCTAAAAAGCCTACAATGGAGGCCATAGGATTAAGGATTCATGACAGCTTTAGATAAACACCCCGAAAAAAACCTGATTCGTCTGCAGCTTAGCCAAAA
>JBJOJF010000141.1:0-6318 GCA_046046735.1 Pseudomonadota bacterium | reverse complement strand
GTTACCAGGCTATACGCTAGAAGACTTACCAGGCTTGAGGGGCAGGAATCGTCTCTGAGTAAACTAGGCAGCTAAGGCTGAAGCTATTGCTGATAGCCTTGCGATATCTATCGCACTTCGAATTCTCTCGCCGTTAGATCGGTCTTCAGCGGGAACGCTCGCAATAATTTCAGCAGTATTTATTGATTGGGCTTTTTGCATCGCTTTAATCAATGGGGCAACATTCAAACCAATTTCTAAAGCAAGATGAAGTTCATCATGCCCACGATCAGGTTTACGCCAAATATCTGCCCGATTAAACCAGGCTAATACATCAACAGCTTGGTATGAACCGCTAGATGAATTAACGGTCTTTTGAATCAACTGATTTAACTCATTAAATATTTCACTGAAATCACGCACTTCATTTGGCATGCGAACACTCTCTGCCCAAGCACGAATTTCATGGACAGTAAGATGTATCAAAATAAGAGCACAACGATGCTCTAGACTGGCATCTGATGCACCCAAATGAGCAATCAATTGCTCGCGGAAATCTTCCTCAGCCAAACTTGTTGCTAATGGTGCTGGGAGCACCGTTTTGGCAGCTCCAGAATCTAATAACACCTGAAACATATGCATGGGCTTGCTGGCAGTAAAGCCTTTCGCCAGCTCTTGCCAAACCCTCTCTGGAGAAAGTGCCCCTAACTCATTTGACTGAACAATTGCCTGCAATGCGGCCATAGTTTCAGGTGCTACTGTGAAGTCAGAGAAACGGGCAGCAAATCGAGCAATTCGCAGCAGTCGAAGTGGATCCTCAGCAAAGGCATCTGACACGTGACGAAATACACGCGCAGTCAAATCTTGTTGGCCATTAAAAGGATCCAAGATTGGTCCCGCCCACTTACCATCGTCACCCAACTCCTGCGCCATGGCGTTAATCGTTAAGTCTCGGCGCGCTAAGTCTTGCTCCAAAGTAACGCTAGGGTCGGCATAGAACATAAAGCCCTTATAGCCTTTACCCGTCTTACGTTCTGTCCGGGCTAGCGCATACTCCGCCTGAGTCTCTGGATGCAAGAAAACTGGGAAATCTTTTCCTACCGGACGAAATCCCTTTGCGACCATTTCTTCAGCGCTAGAACCCACCACGACATAATCAACATCGTGCACCGGTAGCCCCATCAGGGTATCCCGAATAGCGCCACCGACCGCGTAGATCTTCATTGACTTATTTCATGCCTTCTAAGGTGCGACGGCTGATATTAAATACTTGGGTTAAGGCATCCACCCCATTAAGCGGCAAGATATTGGGCAGCTGCATTGAAGCAATGTTGTCACGCGACATTAAGGTTGGAACAGGCAAGAACTCAAATGCCAAAGCTTGTATATATCCAACAAAGTCAGGAACCGGAATAATCAGGCAGCGGGTGTTTACCTTACGCGCAGCAAACTCCACAATCTCTTTCATGGAATAAACGGTTGGCCCAACCAAATCATAGGATTGGTGAATAGTACTTGGCATCTTTAATGCCTTAGTAAAAGCAGTGGCTACATCATCTACGCTCACTGGTTGGAACTGTGCACTTGAGTTAGCCAACGGCATCGCTGGAAATAACTTAGTTAATTTTGCAAACAAATTAATGAATTGGTCTTGCTCACCAAAAATGACTGAGGGCCTAAAAATAGTCCACTCCAAATCACTTGCCTTAACTGCAGCTTCTCCATCTCCCTTGCTTCTTTGATACATGGATGGGCCATTTGAATCAGCACCAAGCGCACTCATATGTAAATAGCGCTTTAACCCATTCATTTTCATAGCGGTAATAATATTTTTAGGGAGGTCAACATGAGCCGCCTTAAAAATTTCCCCATACGGCTCAGCTGGCTTGTCATGCAACACACCAACCAAATTGATTACTGCGCCACTTGGTTTAATGCGCGAACACAGCTCTTGCAAAGAATCAAACTCGTGAACATCAGCATCCTCTAAATGCACCTTAGGCAGCATGCGTAACTCTCGAGCAGCAGCTAAATGTCGAGTAGGTAATAAGACAGAATATCCAGCGGCCTGTAATTGGGCGGCCAAGACTCTACCTACAAAACCGTTGCCACCAATTAGCAGAATGTCGTATTTCATAGCGCTCCGTTATTTTTTGAGATGCTAAGGTAATTCAGAGGGATTTGCTGCCTTAGGAGCAATCACCCCTAAGCGTTGCTTTAGTGACTGTGCTTGACCATGCATCACGGATGAATAATACGTTGCATTAGCCAATACATTTTTAACGTAAGTGCGTGTCTCATTAAATGGAATCGTTTCAGCAAAGATCGCACCTTCTGTCGGGCTGGTGAGCTTTTCACGCCACAACTTAGATCGTGATGGGCCAGCGTTATAAGCTGCCGAGGCCAGAACCCAAGAGCCATCTAAATCCACCAAGACCATATTCAAGTAATTGCTACCCAATGTTAGGTTGGTGTTGGTATCACTCAACTTATCATTGGTATATGAAGTCATCCCAATTTTCTTAGCTACGTATTTAGCAGTATTGGGCATTACCTGCATCAATCCCGAAGCACCAACAGAAGAAGAGGCGTTCATGATGAAGCGTGATTCTTGCCGAATCAATCCGTAGGCCCACGCTAAGTTCAAATCGATTTGTTTTGCGATAGGGGATAACTCATCTCGGAACGGGGTGGGATAGCGCAAACTAAAGTCATGCTCCTGCTTAGTGCGATCAGCGGTATTAACAACACGGTCATAAAGACTAATGCGCTTCGCATACTCAGCCGCAGCTAGCAATTGCTTGTCGCTCATATTGCGCAACTCCCAATTCCACTCGCGATTGCCTTCAAAGCGGAGATTCATGGCATATAAACGCTCACCCCGAATAAAGCCCTTGCGATTAGACATCGCTTCGATCTCCTGATCGCTAACTTTAGTACGAGCGGGAGCGTGATTTGATTTACCCAAATCTTCTCGAGCTAGTTGCCCATAAAAGTTATATTGATCAGCAATTAATTCAAAGTTTTCACGCGCCTTCTCACTTTGACCTTCGGCCTTTAGTGCGCGTGCATACCAGTAGGTCCATGCAGGATCTTTGCTGCGTACTGCGGGGTTCATTCCCTCTATGGCATTTTTAACTAAAGCCCAGTCTTTAGCGCGCAAGCCTGCGCGCACTTTCCATTCCTGACCCTCAGTAGAGAGCAGTTCGTTGTAACCGAGCTCCTGTTGCAGTCGATAAGCATCATCCGCATTTGGATCCAACTTCTTTGCCAAAAATTGTCCAATCACACCCCAGGCGACTGCCTGATTCTCTTTGCTATAGCGTGAAGCATTTTGAGAAAAGTCTCTGAAAGCTTTTGCAGGATCTGATTTAGCGGCCTTCACAATCTCCGCAATCGGATCTTCGCCACCAAGTCGTCGTGACATCGTGTCAAAACCCATTTCACTGGCGGCCCGGCCCACAGCCTTCGCTTCACTTGGGGTCATGCCACCTGCTGCCACTAAGGCCGGAACCAATTCTTGGCAAGCCTGTCCAAAATAACGTGGGTCCAGTAATACGGCGCGCGCATCCATTGCTACTTTAGTAGGATTTTCCCCTTGAGCTAATTTAGATTGCAGGGCATAACACTTGACCTGAGTATCGTCATCCAAAACGAACTTCGGATATTCGATATCAAAGCGCGACCAATCTTTCCTCTTACCCAACACCAACAACCAATCATTGCGCATGCGATCTGCTAGAGCAGTACCTTGATATTGATTTAGAAAAGCGAGTACTTGGGAGTCAGCATTCGTATCCGCACGAACTCCCCCAGCGCTATCAAACATTTGGGGCTTAATCCGGAAATATGCCACGTAATCATCGTAGGGATAATTTGAAAGACTGGCAGCTAAGACTTGCGAACGAGCCACATCATTTCTCTTCGCCGCTTCTCGCAGTTCAATAAACATACGATCACCGTCGGTTGCCTCAAAAGCAGAAACCCTGCTTTCCTTAGAGGAGCTTGTTTTCTTTGATTTTTCTGCAGAAATGCTGGGAGTAGATACAAACAGCGCGAGGAGCAAAGCCCCACCTATTGCTTGTTGCCATCTGACCAATGCCTGAAACTTCTTTTTCACCGTCTAACCTTGTCGATTTACTATATCTCTTAATTTTCGCCTGATAATGGACGATATGCACGGCAATTCTCCAAAAACTCTTCGGCAAGACTTGCTAGCCCAAAGAAAGCAATTTGTGGCCAGTGCAGGCTATCTTGCGGCAAAAGAGGCATTACTTAAAGGTCTTAATCAGTTTCTTGCCGACCACCAAGAGCAGGTTCGCTCGATAGCGCTTTACTTCCCCATTCAAGATGAAGTTGACTTGCGCCCAACGCTATTGGCATGGTCAAGGGAAAATCTCGAAAGAGGGTTGTTACTCCCTTTTGCCCGCCCTGATAAACATCTCGATTTTTATACATGGCAGGAAGATGATCTCCTGATTCCAAGTAGACATGGAGTGCCAGAGCCAGACCCTAATAATCCGCGCAGACCACTAAGATCGCCAGACTGTATTTTGATCCCTTGCGTAGGCTGGTCAGCAACGCTTGAGAGCGCTAAAAACCATTATTGGCGTCTAGGTTATGGCGGAGGGTATTTCGATCGAACCTTAGAGCAACTCAGAGAAAAAAATCCCAAGCTCGTTTGCATTGGGATTGGTTTCGATTGGCAAAAACTCAATAACACTCAATGGTGCCCTCAGGCACATGATGAGCCCCTGGATATGGTGCTCACAGAATCAGGATTAAAGCGCTAACTTCGGGCTTTACTTGCTTAGCTCTAAATTATCGGCAATTGCCAATACAGCATCGGCCTGATTTAAGGAATAGAAATGTAAGCCAGGCGCGCCTGCAGTAAGCAATTGATCGCACAAGTCTGTCACTACTTCTTCGCCAAATGCACGAATCGAAGCAATGTCATCACCATAAGACTGCAAGCGCAAACGAATCCATCGCGGAATCTCAGCACCACAAGCATCTGAAAAACGCAGTAGCTGAGTGCTGTTGGTAATCGGCATGATGCCGGCAATCACTGGTTGAGTAACACCTAAATCATAGGCCTCATCCACAAAGCGGAAATAAGCATCACTGTTATAGAAATATTGGGTCACAGCGGAATTTGCGCCGGCCTTCATCTTCTGCACAAAGAAATCGACATCTGTTGCAGGAGATTTAGCCTGAGGATGCGTTTCTGGATAGGCTGCAACATCAATGTGAAACCAGTCACCCGTTTCTGCACGGATAAACTCCACCAACTCATTGGCATGATGAAATTCACCGTACTGGCCCATGCCTGACGGTAAATCACCGCGCAAAGCCACAATACGTTTAACTCCTAAGTCTTGATATTGCTTGAGCATCTCGCGCACGCTTTCACGTGAGCTACCAACACAAGATAAATGCGGCGCAACTGCAGCGCCTGCCGCATGAATATCACTTACTACCTTTAATGTGCCAGATTGGGTAGAGCCACCGGCACCAAAAGTCACGGAATAAAAAGCGGGCTTGAGTGAAGCACTCAAGCGCTCGCGAACGAGATGCAACTTACTCTCACCCTCAGGTGTTTTTGGGGGGAAGAATTCGACGCTTAATTCCATGATCTTGGGCCTATATCTCTATTTCTCTATTGAACAATATCTAGCAATAAGCAGATTAATAACGGTAGTGGTCAGCCTTATAAGGGCCTTCCTTCGTTACACCAATATAGGAAGCTTGCTGATCAGACAATACAGTCAATTCAGCATTCAAAGTCTTCAACTGCAAACGAGCAACCTTCTCATCTAAATGCTTAGGCAAGGTATAAACACCCACTGGATATTTATCTGTACCAACTGCATTCCACAATTCAATTTGAGCAATGACTTGGTTCGCAAATGAAGAGCTCATCACGTAAGAAGGATGCCCTGTACCGCAACCGAGATTCACCAAGCGGCCTTTAGCCAAGATGATGATGCGCTTCTCAGGCATACCATTAGCTGCCGGGAAAATCACATGGTCAACTTGTGGCTTGATCTCTTCCCATTTGTATTTTTCAATACCGGCAACATCAATCTCATTATCGAAGTGGCCAATGTTACAAACGATGGCTTGATTCTTCATCTTCACCATATGATCATGTGTAATCACATGGTAGTTACCAGTTGCTGAAACGAAGATATCCGCTTTATCAGCAGCGTAATCCATCGTTACTACACGATAGCCTTCCATCGCTGCCTGCAAGGCGCAGATTGGGTCTACTTCAGTAACCCACACTTGGGCTGACAAGGCGCGCAAGGCTTGAGCAGAGCCCTTACCTACGTCACC
>JBJOJF010000140.1:0-9212 GCA_046046735.1 Pseudomonadota bacterium | reverse complement strand
CTCTGATAAGGAGCGGGCTTAGACCCAGATTACTCTAGGCCTGCCTAAAACTAAAAACGTCTTACGCTGCCATCGCCTTGATAGCTGCTGACAAGCGTGACTTCTGACGAGCTGCAGTATTTTTGTGAGCAATCTTTTTGTCAGCAATCTTGTCGATTGTTGCTTGGCTTGCTGCAAACACCTTAGCTGCTGCTGCTTTGTCACCAGTTTCAATAGCTTTACGAACTGCCTTGATGGAAGTGCGAAGCTTTGAACGCAAACTTGAATTGTGTTCGTTCTGTTTTACTGCCTGCCGTGCGCGTTTACGCGCTTGTGCGGTATTGGCCATCTTTAAACCTTGCTATATAAAATTTACAAAATACGATTAACTGAAATTCTGTGTGGGTTCGCCAAATTTGTAAGCTGACTCACCAAAACCCAAGATTTTACATTAAAGGACTAAAAAAGCCCAGTCGCTTGATAAATAGGGGAAAATTAGCCCATGAATCTGCTTTCTGCCGCTGCCAAGGTCAGCTCCCTGACCATGCTGTCCCGGATTACGGGACTGCTTAGGGAAACCCTCATTGCCCGTAGTTTTGGGGCTTCTGAGTGGACTGACGCCTTTAATGTGGCCTTTAGACTACCCAATTTACTGCGGCGACTATTTGCCGAAGGTGCCTTTTCTCAGGCATTTGTGCCGATTTTGGGGGAGATTTCCAGCAATGGGGACGTAAAACAGTCCCAAATCCTCGTAAACGCCGTCGCTACCCTCTTATTTTGGGCTTTGCTGCTCACGGTACTTCTAGGTGTCATTGGGGCCCCCTTGCTCATTTTGGCCATTGCTACGGGCTTTAAGGGTGGTCCAGCCTACGAGGCTAGCGTTGTCATGACGCGCATTATGTTCCCCTATATCGGGCTGATTTCGATGGTTTCTCTATCGGCCGGGATTCTGAATACCTTTGGTCGCTTTGCCATCCCGGCATTTACTCCGGTTTTGCTCAACCTCGCCCTTATCGGCAGTGCAATCTTTTTGGCACCCCACCTAGAACAACCAATTTACGCTCTGAGTATTGGAGTACTTTTGGGGGGTGTTTTACAACTAGCACTTCAAATTCCAGCACTCTCTCGCCTGGGTTTATTGCCAAGAGTGGGGCTAATGCCCGGCGCCATTGCAGCAGCCTTCAAAAATCCAGATGCCAGGCGCGTCCTCAAGCTCATGGGTCCAGCAGTATTTGCGGTATCGGTTGCGCAAATTTCACTCATCATCAACACGAATATTGCCTCCCGTTTGCAAGCAGGTAGCGTTTCATGGCTCTCTTACGCCGATCGTTTGATGGAATTTCCGACAGCACTCTTGGGCGTGGCACTTGGAACTGTTCTTCTGCCAAGCCTAAGTAAAGCTAATGCGAAAAATGATTTAGTACATGCTGGTGAACTTTTAATTTGGGGCTTACAGCTGACTTTCTTGCTTGCCGCCCCTTGTGCAATTGCACTATTCATTTTTGGAGAACCGCTTGCAGCTGTCCTCTATCACTACGGTAAATTCAATGCGCTGGATGTATTAATGACGCAGCGTGCACTAGCAGCTTACGGCGTCGGCCTCATCGGCTTAATACTGGTAAAAATACTGGCCCCCGGCTTTTACTCGCGTCAAGATATTCGTACGCCAGTCAAAATTGGCTTACTCGTTTTGGTGGCAACTCAATTGGCTAATCTGTTTTTTGTTCCATGGCTTGGTCATGCTGGCTTAGCCCTATCCGTTGGAGCTGGAGCTTGTTTAAATGCCACATTGCTATGGGTGGGACTACATAGAAGAGGCGCCCTTCCAAGCTCTGCTTGGCTTAAGTATTTAGGTCAACTCATGCTTGCCCTCATCCCCTTCTCACTGTTGCTCTATTACGCGGCTATCACCCACGATTGGATTGCGCTCCAAGCTAGCCCCTGGCTGCGCATTGGACTGGTAGCAGCGTGGCTCTTCGCAGGAGCCCTTGTTTACTTTGCCGCCCTGGGTCTAGTTGGAATTCGCTGGCAAAAATTCCTGCGTCATGCAAAATAGCTTTTATGCCTACACAACAACTCGACTACTTCACCTCCCTAGTTGCTGAGGACGAACACTTCCCTTTGACTGAAGCGGCAGTAGCAGTCGCACAGCATGCCTATCCCGATCTCGATGTACAGGGCGTGCTTGATCAGATTGATCAGTGGGGTAACAAACTTAAACAACGAGTTACGCCAGACACACCGCCCATTCAGCGGCTACAACTCTTGAAGCATTTTTTTTACTCTGAGTTAGGCTTTGGGCCAAATCGCAATGATTTTTATGCGCCGGAAAATTCCTACTTACATCAGATCATTGAAAACCGTCGTGGCATTCCCATCTCACTGGCTATTTTGATGATGGAACTCGGCCAACAAATTGGTTTAAATATTCGTGGAGTCTCTTTCCCTAATCACTTTATGATGCGCATCTCCTTGCAACAAGGCGAGATCATCATGGATCCATTGACTGGTGAGTCCCTCTCGAAGAACCAGCTACAAGAGATGCTCGATCCGTATTTAGATGCCAAAGGCTATCGCGGTGAATTAAGCTTACCTCTCAATATTTTCTTGCGCGCCTCAAGCGCACGAGAAATTCTCTCGCGCTTTATGAGAAATCTCAAAATGATTTATTCGGAAGATGAGCGCTGGGAGCGCCTGCTAGGCATTCAAGAGCGTCTAGTTATTCTGCTGCCTGATGCCATGGAAGAAATTCGGGATCGCGGCTTAATTTTTGCCCAACTAGAATACGTGCGCCCCGCGCTTGAAGACATGCATCGCTATCTCAGTGAGATGCCGGGAGCGGAAGATGCTGCCGACATTCGTGAGCATATCGCTACACTCGAGAGTCAAACAAAACTTCACTAAGCTGGCAATTAATTCTTCTTACGCTGAAATATTTTGTAAAGGCCGGCGAGCACAATTGGAATAGCTGCAGCGCCAATACCAACCAAAACAATCACATTCAAGTTTTGACGAATGATGGGAATATTTCCAAAGAAGTAGCCAGCAATCACCAATCCGAATACCCACAGTAGTGCGCCAGTCACATTGAAAAACTGAAAGCGAGAGAAATTCATTTCAGATACACCAGCAACAAATGGTGCAAAGGTTCGGATAATCGGCAAAAAGCGTGCAACGATAATTGTTTTACCGCCATGCTTTTCATAAAAAGAATGTGTCTTACGTAAAGCAGCCTGGTCAATCCAGCGTGATTTACTACTAAAGATCCGATGACCAATCCAGCGGCCGATGAAATAGTTCACGGTATTGCCTGCGATTGCCGAAATGAGCAAGCCAATACATAAAGTCCATAAATTGAAGTGCTCAGTGGCGCAGTAGGCACCCGCGATAAAGAGCAAGGAATCACCAGGCAAGAATGGGGCAACCACAAGACCAGTTTCAGCAAACACAATGGCAAACAGCAATCCATATGCCCAGTTGCCATATTGCTGAATGACCACATCAAGGTGGCGATCAATGTGTAATAACAGGTCACCTAGTTGCAATAAGGTATCAATCACCATGTACTCCATTTATAAGATAGGGCGATATTAACAGGCTCAGCCTGTGCCACCCGGGGATTTCATTCCTATAATGTCTTATGCAAACTGAACCTCACATTCAGCCTCAGCATGCCCCAGACCAAACGCCTATTCTCTGCATTGTTGGTCCTACAGGCTCAGGCAAAACCCATCTCACCATGTCTTTGGCTGAGCACGCCAAATCGATTGGAAGCACCCTTGAATTAATCAGCATGGATTCTGCCCTGGTATATCGCGGCCTTGATATTGGTAGCGCCAAACCCAGCAAAGCGGAACAAGCTGCAGTCCGTCATCATCTGATTGATATCCTTGAGCCAACTGAATCGTATTCAGCTGCACGCTTTGCTAAGGACGCTAAAGTTCTTTGCGCAGAAATTCGAGCACGGGGAAACATTCCTGTAGTAGTTGGTGGCACCATGCTGTACTGGCGCGCTTGGGCTCATGGACTTTCAGCATTGCCTCCCGCGAACCCAGAGATACGCGCCCGCCTAGATGAGCAAGGCAAATCTATTGGTTGGCCAGCGATGCATGCTCAATTAGTTAAGGTGGATCCATTAACGGCCGAACGCTTGCAGCCGAATGATTCCCAACGGGTTCAACGTGCACTAGAGGTTTATCAAATTACAGGTAAGCCGATGTCAGCGCTCTTGGCAGATTCACCAAGTGAAGATGGCAGAGAAGGTTCTGCAATTCCTGGATGGATTAATTTAGTCTCGCTGGAACCTAGCGATCGCACGCGTCTACATCAAAATCTTGAAAAGCGATTTGATGAAATGATGGCCAATGGATTGATTGAAGAAGTTCAAGCTCTGAAAAAAAATCAAGAACTTCACGCAGACTTACCTGCTATTCGATCAGTAGGTTATCGACAAGTTTGGGAATATCTAGACGGACAAACCGATCTCGAGCAAATGCGCTACAAAGCCTTGGCTGCCACTAGGCAGCTTGGAAAACGACAGCTCACCTGGTTGCGAGCTATCACTGGTAGAAAATTATTTGACCCGTTCAACCCTGAGCAACTCAAGGCTGCCCTTGATTACTGCAAACAAAGCTTAGATCAATAATCTTAGATAACGATGGTTTGCGGCGCCCCAGCAGGACGCTCCACAACCTCACCAACTGTCCAAGCATTTAAACCTTCAGCCTTGAGTGACTTGATTGCAGCATCTGCTTGATCCGCAGAGACAATCACCACCATACCAATGCCGCAGTTAAACACGCGCACCATCTCAGCATCCGCCACGCCACCCTTCATTTGCAACCAACGGAAGAGTTCAGGCATCTGCCAACTATCTCGATGCAATACCGCTTGAGTATTTTCTGGGAGTACGCGTGGAACGTTATCCACTAAACCGCCACCAGTAATGTGTGCCATACCCTTGACATTCATTTCAGAGATCAGCTTAAGCAGTTGCTTGACATAAATTTGTGTTGGGGCCATCACCACATCCCCTAAAGAGCGACCACCCAAATCATCGGATGGCTTAGCGCCAGCACGTTCAATAATTTTGCGCACCAATGAATAGCCATTGGAATGGGCGCCACTAGAACCAATCGCCACAACGGCATCTCCAGGAGCAATGCTTGCGCCAGTAATAATTTTTGATTTTTCAACAGCACCAACAGCAAAGCCAGCTAAGTCATACTCACCTGGAGGGTACATACCCGGCATCTCTGCGGTTTCACCACCAATGAGCGCGCAACCAGATAACTCGCATCCCTTGGCAATGCCAGCAACGACAGTGGCTGCCGTATCAACACTCAACTTACCGCAAGCGAAATAATCCAAGAAAAAGAGGGGTTCAGCTCCTTGGACCAAAATATCGTTCACACTCATTGCGACTAGGTCTTGGCCAATGGTGTCGTGGCGATTCCACTCAAACGCCAATCTCAACTTTGTACCTACGCCATCGGTACCAGATACCAAAACTGGCTCTTTATAGCGCTTAGGCACCTCAAAAAGCGCCCCAAAGCCGCCGATGCCAGCCAGCACACCCTCGCGCATGGTTTTTTTGGCTAAAGGCTTAATGCGATCCACCAAATCATCGCCAGCGTCAATATCGACACCTGCGTCACGGTAGGAAAGGCCTTTTGCTGAAGAGTTCGTAGATGAGGTCATGGCTGAAATAGAAGATTAGTAAAAAACGCTACTTGGTCGGTAGAATCATTGAATTCTAGAGGATTCGAGCAACATGGCTGAAATTTTTACCCCTTTTCTGGCTGCATTCATTCTGGCCTACGCCCTGCGCCCTGTTTGCCTATGGCTTGAGAGGCATCGACTACCCCGGGCGGCAGCGGCAGGTATTGCCATGATTATTGGGCTTGTCGTCATATTTTTCATACTAGGCCTGTTTATCAGCCTCCTCAAAACCGAAATTCCCTTAATCAGGGAACAGCTCCCAACCTGGATTCAGAACACCCAGTCTTGGCTTGGCCCAAAATTAAGTGAATTCAATATCCACATTGATTGGACCACCTTAAAAACGAGCGCCACTCAAAAAATAACGGAGCATCTCAGCGATAACTCAGATGCATTAATGTCTTCCACCGTATCAACAGTGTTGATGTCTGGTAGTTCGGTCATCGCTGGATTTGTGAACGCAGTTTTAATTTTGTTTGTGATGTTTTACTTATTGATCGACTGGAATCATTTTTTTAGCTTAGTTAAAAATATTGTTCCTGTGCGCGCCCAAGAAACAGTCCACCATTTATCCATGCATGCTGATGGTTTGTTATCGCAATATCTCCGCGGTATGCTGATTGTGATTTCTATCATGTCGGTTTTTTATAGCGTTGGACTAGGCATTATTGGCATTAAAGGGGCGGTAGCACTAGGCGTCTTTACTGCACTCATGATTGTGATTCCGTATATTGGTATCACCCTAGGATTTACCTTGGCCATCCTTGCAGCCCTTTTACAATATGGTCCTGGTGGCGCCATCATTAGTGTTCTCGTGCTGTATGGCCTGGGTCAATTTATTGAAGGCTTCTTCTTAACGCCTCGTTTAGTTGGCGAAAGAATTGGACTGCATCCCGTTGCCGTTCTATTTGCCTTACTCCTCTTTGGCAAATTATTTGGCTTCTTCGGCGTATTGCTTGCGTTACCAATTAGCGCAGTTGGCTTAGTTCTCCTTCAATACACTTGGACGCGTTATTTGCAAAGTTCTTGGTATCAGAAATAAATTTTGGTAATGACAAACTCTCCTCTGCCCAGACAGTTTGCGCTTGATATCGGCCACATCCCTCAAGCAAGTCTCCAGAATTTTTTACCTGGAGAGGATCTTGCACTCCACTCCACCCTGAAAAGCATCGTCGCATCTTGGGAATCTAACTCCCTGGAACCTTCCAATGAAAATCCATTGAATCAACGCTGGATTTATTGGTGGGGGCCACAAGGATCGGGGCGCACCCATTTACTCAATGCCCTTGGTAATGCCGCACAGCAACTTGGGCTGGAACATTTTCATCTCAGCCCACATGAACCAAGCGCCTGGATACGCCTTGAGGAAAAGCTGGCCAAACTGGGTGCGAGCAAGCAGCCCTCCGCCATTACGGTCGATGATGTCGATTGCTTAGATGAAAGACAGGTAGCCGCCCTATTTCGGATTTTGAACGAGATTCAAGCCAGCAAAGCGATATACATCTTCATGACCGGTAACGCTGCACCAGGCGCCTTAACCCTCCGAGAGGACCTCAGGACCCGTTTAGGCTGGGGTTTGATATTTCAGACCCATCTTTTAGGGGATGATGAGAAAATAGAGGCATTACAACAGGCTGCGGAAGCGCGTGGCTTGGTTTTATCGCCAGATGTACTGCCTTGGCTACTCAATCGCTTTTATCGCGATATGCCCAATCTGATGGCTTTGATAGATGCTTTGGATGCTTATTCACTAGAAACAAAACGTGCTGTAACACTACCTCTCGTACGAGAACTCTTACAGCCTAAATAAATATTAATGACTCAACTTGCACTTTTTGATTTAGATCACACCCTTCTTCCATGCGATAGCGATTATGAATGGGGCCAATTTTTGGCACGCATTGGCGTTGTCGACAGTAAATATTATGCGCAGCAAAATGAGCGCTTCTACCAAGATTACAAAGACGGCAAACTCAATATTCAGGAGTTCCTTCGCTTTGCCTTGAAGCCCCTCTCAGAGCATTCACGCGCCCAACTCAAAGAGTGGCACGATGCTTTTATGGAAGAGGTGATCACTGGGCAATTGCGACAACAGGCGATCGACTTAGTGAAGCGTCACCAGGATGCTGGTGATCTTTGCTGCGTAGTCACTGCGACCAATAGTTTTGTGACGCGCCCTATTGTGGAAAGTTTTGGCATTGAGCATTTGGTAGCAACTGAGCCTGCCACAGTTAACAACAACCCACTAGCTGATTTCACTGGGGATGTAAAAGGTATTCCTAGCTTTAGGGAAGGCAAAATTCAACGGGTTGATGATTGGCTTGCTAGTCAGCATTTAGAGCTTAACCAGTTGCCCTACAGTTATTTCTACTCCGACTCAATGAATGACTTGCCCCTCCTGGAAAAAGTAAGCAACCCCGTTGCTACCAATCCAGATGCTCGCCTGCGCGAAGAAGCTCTCAAGCGCAACTGGCCCATACTTGAACTATTTGCATGATTACAAAATTTATTAAACGCATCTTGCGTCGTGACCCCATGGTCCGACATACTGCAGCCCATACTTCTGGAGCACCAAAACGCATCCCGAAGAAATCACACCGCATCGACCCACACTTACTTTCAAAGAACGCAGTGAAAGTAACGCAAACATTGCAACAGGCTGGCTATGATGCTTTTATTGTCGGTGGCGCCGTTCGAGACTTGGCACTAGGAATCGGCCCAAAAGACTTCGATGTGGCAACCAACGCAACCCCAGAGCAAGTGCAAAAGTTATTTCGCAAAGCGCGCTTAATTGGTCGTCGCTTTCAAATTGTGCACGTGACTTTTTTTGGCAAAGGTCATCCTGAAATTATTGAAGTATCAACCTTCAGAGCCTTATTAGAGAACGCAGGGGAGCATGTAGCTGAGAATGGCCGTATCTTGCGAGATAACGTTTGGGGCAGCCAGCACGAAGATGCTGCTCGGCGCGATTTCAGCATCAACGCCATGTATTACGACCCCTCAACCGAAACCGTCTTGGACTATCACGGTGGCATGGCGGATATGCAAAAGAAAACCTTGCGCATGATCGGCGATCCAGCCAAGCGCTATCGCGAAGATCCCATTCGTATGCTGCGCGCAATCCGCTTTGCTGCAAAAACCGGTTTTACCTTGGATGCCGCGACACGCGCTCCCATTGCAAAACTAGGCAAGTTGATTAACGATGTGCCTTCTGCCAGACTGTTTGATGAAATTCTCAAGCTCCTCATGTCTGGTTATTCATGGGCAGCGATTCAAGGCCTTCGAGATGCCGGATTACACCATGGCCTACTACCACTCCTTGATCACATCCTCGATAGTAAGGAAGGTTCTAAAGAGGCAAATGATTTTGTTCGTATCGCCTTAGCTAATACCGACCAACGCATTCAATCGGGCAAAAGTGTTTCAGCCGGATTTCTATTTGCCACTTTGCTCTGGCCTGATCTATTGCGCAACTGGAAAAAGAATATCTCTAAAGGGGTATCCAATATCCC
>JBJOJF010000139.1:0-14468 GCA_046046735.1 Pseudomonadota bacterium | reverse complement strand
GATTTGGCCGAAGACTTCATCTATGCCAATATTTTTTCCTACTCGAGTTGCTGCAGCCAAGTTATCCCCTGAGAGCATGACTGTGCGAATCTTTAGCTCATGTAGCGAATGAATTGCAGACTTTGCATTCGGCTTAAGTTCATCACCAAATGAAAGAATTGCAATTGGCGTGACGTCAGCATGCATTAATACTGAAACAGTTTGGCCTTGATCAAAAAACGGCTGTGCATTTTCTATAACGATTGCGTAACTTGCGCTACCTTCCAAAGATGCCACGCTTTGCAGGCGGATTATTTCTCCTGCAAAAGGACCGCTATTGGGAATACCTTCGATCCCAATCCCAGGTAGCGCCTTATTTGCAGCGCTTGCAATTGGGCCAATGTTTTTATCTTGTGCGGCATTGATTAACGCTTTTGCCAGCGGGTGTTCGCTACCTAGTTGCAGCCCCGCTGCACTGGCGAGTGCTTCATTATTTGAAACTGAGGCATCAAGAGAAACTAAGTTAAGTAGTTGTGGTTTACCAATAGTGAGTGTGCCTGTTTTATCGAAGGCAACAACGTCTAGCCGATGTGCAAGTTCTAGCACTTGAGGATCCTTAATTAGGATTCCAAAGCGTGCCGCAACTCCAGTGCCAGCCATGATTGCTGCTGGGGTTGCTAAGCCCAGGGCGCAAGGGCACGCAATTACCAGTACGGACACTGCTCGAAGGATGGCAATAGCCGTGGAGTCAAAGTACAGCCAATTGCCGATGCCAGTTAATGCTGCCAACACAATCACAGTAGGCACAAAGATAGCGCTGACTTGATCAACGAGTTTTTGAATGGGCGCTTTCTGAGTCTGAGCCTCTTCAACAAGATTGATAATTTTAGAAAGTACGCTCTCCACCCCAACGGCTTGAGCAGTAATCACAATAACGCCTTCGCCGTTGAGTGCACCACCGATTACTTTAGAGTTCAACTCTTTCTTTACGGGATCACTCTCACCAGTGAGAAGTGATTCATCTACGTGGCTAGCTCCCAGCAGAATGACACCATCCACTGGAATGCGCTCGCCCGGAAGAACGAGCACTCTGTCGCCCGGAAGCACTTGATCTAGAGGTAGGTCGCGATATTGATTGGGTGTTGAGCCATTTTCAATAACAACATCAACATCTAAAACCTTGGCATGCTCGGGCCACAATTTTTGCAAAGCACGGATAGCCTCGCTTGTTTGTTGTTTGGCACGAGCCTCTAGCCATTTGCCAAGCAGGACCATGCAGATAATGACGGAGGAGCCTTCGAAGTAGAGTTCATGCGCATGAGAGGAGGTCATTAATAGGTAAAGACTGAGTCCATAGGCAGCGCTTGTACCCAGAGCGACGAGCAGGTCCATATTGCCCGCGCCAGCCATCAGCGATTTGTAACCGGCTCTGTAAAAACGCCATCCCAGAAAAAATTGGACCGGCGTTGCTAAGGCTAGTTGCCACCATCCTGATAATGACCAGTGAATACCAAAGGGCATGAAAAGCATTGGCAGAACGAGTGGGGCGGATAGTGCAAAGCTCAGAATTACTCTGCCCAAGCCATCGTTCGCCCAAAATGATTTTTCATCGGCATGAGCATTGTTTCCATGGGGAAGACTTTCTGTTGCCTCATAGCCCGTCTTTTGGACTTGGCTAATAATGTCCTCAATAGTGACTTTTGAGTCCAGCTTGATCCGAACGCGTGCCTGTTCGGTCGCTAGATTGACTGTGGCAGCCTCAACCCCGGGAATTTTGTCTAAAGTCTTTTCGACACGCCCAACGCAGGAGGCGCAGGTCATACCACCAATATCGAGGGTGAAAATCTCCGAATTAGTCGGCTTTTGAGAAGTCATATGGAAGATAATCTACTAAAAGCAGTGGAAAAAGATGCTTTTGGCATCTAAATGACATATTAAAGGGGGTTGCCATGCTTAATCTCAAAGTCTCTGGAATGACCTGTGGTGGCTGTATCAATGCAGTGACTCGCGCTATTCAAGCCCAAGATCCTCATGCCAAGGTGCAGGCTGATTTAGCTACCCAAGTGGTGCAGTTAGAAACGACACTGTCAGAGGAAGTGGCAGCACAACTCATAACCGATGCTGGCTTTCCCTTAGCCAAGTAGCTCATTGTTTAGAATGTCACCAAACATTGCAAATACAGCAACAGTACTTTTTGTCTCTAAAGGATCGTGATTTATGTTCTTCAGTAAGCTAATGCCTCACGATGGTAATTTTTTTGAATTGTTCAACGAGCATGCTGGAAATATTGTCTCGGCATCGGAATCTTTCCTCAAGTTCATTGAGCATTACAACGACGAAGCGCTGCGTGCTAAATATACGCAAGAGGTTGATAGCGCTGAGCATGCTTGTGATGATGTTGTCAAAGAGGTGCATCGTCGCCTCCATAAGACATTCATCACCCCAATCGATCGTGATCAGATTTTCTCTTTGATCAACACCATGGATGACGTTGCTGATTTGATTCAGAACGGTACTGAAGCAATGCATCTATACAACGTAAAACAAATGACCGAAGAAATGCTGCATATGGCTGAGTTGTGTAATCAATGTTGTATTGGTATGCGCAATGCGGTTGGTATGCTCAAGGACATCTCTGATCCAGAAGTTGCAAAAGCTGCCCTGAAGACATGCGATGAGATCGATCATCTGGAGTCCGGTGCAGATCGCTTGTTATCAACAGCGATTACTAAATTATTTCGCGAGGATACTGAAGTGCGGGAGCTTATCAAGCTTCAACGCATTTATGAATTACTCGAGGAAGTTACCGATAAATGTGAAGACGTTGCCAACTTGGTTGAAGGCATCGTTCTTGAAAATTCTTAAGGTTAAATAAGTTGGCCTCAATAGAAGTTGCATTCTGGGTGGTAGCGCTTTTGGTTGCGCTTGCCTTGGCATTCGATTTCATGAATGGATTTCATGATGCCGCTAACTCTATTGCTACAGTAGTTTCGACGGGGGTTCTCAAGCCGCAACAGGCAGTTGTCTTTGCTGCCTTTTTTAACTTCCTAGCAATTTTTATCTTTCATCTTAGTGTTGCAGCAACGGTTGGTAAGGGGATAGTTCATCCTGCTGCAGTGGATTTGCACGTGATTTTTGGAGCGCTTATTGGGGCGATCATCTGGAATGTCATTACTTGGTACTACGGCATTCCATCAAGCTCATCACACGCATTAATTGGCGGTCTAGTTGGTGCGGCATTGCCAAAGGCCGGTACGGATGGCCTGGTGTGGAGCGGCATTATTAAAACAGTCTCCTTTATCTTTATTTCACCCTTTGTTGGATTCCTGTTGGGATCTTTGATGATGTTATTGGTGGCCTGGGTATGTCGTAACGCAAACTTAGCAAAAACAGATCGTTGGTTTAGGAGGCTTCAATTAGTTTCAGCCAGCGCTTATAGCTTGGGGCATGGTGGTAATGATGCCCAAAAGACTATCGGCATTATTTGGCTTTTATTAATCATTACTGGATATGCGGAAGCTGGCGCGAGCATGCCTCCTACTTGGACCATTATTAGTTGCTACGTGGCAATTGCAATGGGTACTATGTTTGGTGGCTGGCGACTTGTGAAGACCATGGGCCAAAAACTCACCAAGCTTAAGCCGGTGGGTGGGTTCTGTGCTGAGACGGGTGGTGCTATCACCTTATTTGCTGCCACAGCACTCGGTGTGCCAGTTTCAACTACCCATACCATCACTGGGGCTATTGTCGGCGTTGGATCAACTCAGCGTGCCAGCGCGGTTCGTTGGGGTGTGGCTGGCAATATCGTATGGGCTTGGATCTTTACGATACCTGCAACTGCTTTGATGTCCATGGCTGTTTACTACCTCAGTCTATTTATTTTCTAGGTGGCCTCAGCAGATCGCCCAATTTCGTTTTAAGCAATTTTTTGCATGTGCGGTTAATCTACCCACTATTCAATTATTAGTAATGCAGTCTATTGATATTCCTTTGTAGGAATGTCATTTTGAGGAGAGTGTTGTGGCGGTTACCGTAGAAGTTGTCCAAGCGGCCCTAAAAGGCTTAATCGATCCCAATACCAAGATGGATTTTGTGGCATCTAAATCCATTAAAAATCTGAAGGTTGATGGTGCAGATATTAGTCTTGATATCGTTTTGGGCTATCCGGCAAAAAGTCAGTTTGACTCGATTCGTAAATCTGTCATAGCTCTTCTGCGCGAACTTCCTGATGTTAAAAATGTGAGCGTCAATGTTAGCAGTCAAATCGTTGCGCATGCAGTGCAACGTGGCGTGAAGCTTTTACCAGGCGTAAAAAATATTATTGCTGTTGCTAGCGGTAAAGGTGGCGTAGGTAAATCTACTACAGCGGTCAATCTTGCATTGGCGCTGGCTGCTGAGGGCGCGACAGTAGGCATGCTTGATGCGGATATTTATGGCCCAAGTCAACCAATGATGTTGGGCATTACCGGAAGACCGGACTCTATTGAGGAAAATACGATTGAGCCGATGGAGGGCCACGGTCTGCAAGCCAGCTCTATTGGTTTCTTAATAGATGATGATGCGCCAATGGTTTGGCGTGGACCTATGGTGACTTCTGCCCTCGAGCAATTACTCCGCCAAACCCGTTGGCGTGATCTTGATTACTTAATTGTGGATATGCCGCCAGGTACTGGCGATATTCAGTTGACGCTTGCGCAAAAGGTGCCTGTCACTGGCGCAGTTATTGTGACCACTCCTCAAGACATCGCTTTACTCGATGCGCGCAAAGGTCTCAAAATGTTTGAGAAGGTAGGCGTACCGATCGTTGGCATTATTGAAAATATGAGTACCTACGTTTGCCCAAGTTGCGGACATGAGGAACATGTTTTCGGTACGGGCGGCGGTGAAAAGATGTGTAAAGAGTACGGGGCAGACTTCTTAGGCGCCTTACCCTTAAATCTTTCTATTCGTGAACAAGCTGATGCAGGGCGTCCAACGGTTGTCGCAGATCCTGATGGCGCAATTAGTGCTATCTATAAGACGATTGCGAGACAGGTAGCGATTAAGGTTGCTGCTCTTTCAAAAGATATGAGCAGTAAATTTCCTAGCATCGTTGTACAAAATACATAAGAACGTATGCGCTTTGCCGTCCTAATGCGTAAGCAAAATATTGACAACCCATGGGTCTCATTCCGATGGGTGCCTCAAGAGGTCTTGCCTGATTTTGGACAATTCGTCTCCGAAGCTAATCTTGACAACAAAATTTCAGGACAGTTCTTGGGGCGCGACGATCAAGGCGAATCTTGGTTGTTTACTGGTTATGAATTAAATCTTTTCCCTGATGAAGCTGAAGGCTATTACCTCAATCTTTCAGCTGCTCAGCCATGCTGGTTTGTCATGTGGCGTCTGGAAGAAGATGTTGAGCGTTATATCGATGCCCAATCAGTTGAACTGGCGAAATCAGAATCTACTTTTGCAGTGCCTCACCGAATTAGCGTGAGCTATAACGAGGCGGCTCGCCTCTTAGATGGTGGAGAGTCAGTAGATAACATCCCGATGACTGCGGAGCATGCCTCTTGGCTGCAGGAGTTCGTGAACGAGCATTACCACCCAGAGCCTAAAAAGCGTCATCGCCCTGAATCTTTCAAAGGCGCCAATCGTGGGGTTGAAGACTAATGGCTGGGGGCTTTTTAAATCGATGGTCACGACTCAAAGCGGGGGAGCAGCCTGAGCTTGAGAAGAAGTCTGATGAAGTGATCAAGGTTGATTCTGTTAATGCTCCAGCTCCTGCAGATTCTCCCGAGTTACCCGATGCTGCGCCTCTCAGTTTGGAGGACGTAGAGAAGATTGATCACTTAGCTCCTGATTTCTCTGCTTTTATGAAACCAGGTGTTGATCCTGCTGTGCAGCAGGCTGCCATGAAGAAGATGTTTTCAGATCCGCATTTCAATGTGATGGATGGTTTGGATATCTATATTGATGATTATTCCAAGCCAGACCCCATCCCTCTGGAAATGTTAAAACGCATGGTGCAGTCCGATATGCTCAATATCTTCCGCAAGGATCCTGTTGAGGGTGGAGAGGTAGAGAAGGCCGTGGTGACTCAATCAACAGAACCTATTCAGGCTACTTTGCCTCCTGTGGATGAGACTGATTTAACATCCACCCATCTCGCCCCTCGCGAAGAGCTTATAGATACCAAGCCAGTACCCATGGATAAGAAGACCAGTTAAGAAGATTATTGATGAGCCAAAAATTAGTTTGTAATTGCAATGGAACGATGCCACTCGACGGTAAGTCATTAGGCGTTCCCATGCATACCTCTCTGTGCCGGCAAGAAGTTGGTTCGGCAATCAAGGCCTTCAATGGCAGCGAACCTGTTTTGATTGCGTGCACTCAGGAGAGTGCTTTATTTAGTGAGTTGGCTGCCCAGTCAGAAAAGCCCTTAGTAGCCCCTTTGCGTTTCGTCAATATTCGTGAAGTTGCGGGTTGGACACAAGAGGCAAAATCATCTGGACCTAAGATTGCTGCTTTGCTTGCCTTAGCTGATATGCCTGAGGCAGAGCCTGTACCAGTCGTAAATTACGAAAGCCAAGGTCGTTTATTAATTGTTGGTCCAGGCGAACAAGCTTTACCTTGGGCTGAAAAGCTCGGCGACTCTCTAGATGTTTCAGTTCTGTGCACTGAGCCAAGTGCTTTGCCAATTGCGAGAAACTTTCCGATCTACACAGGTGAGGTAACTAAGTTAGAGGGTTATCTAGGTAATTTCAAAGTGGATTGGGATTTGCAAAATCCGATTGACCCAGAAATGTGTACGCGTTGCGGTGCTTGTGTAGAGGTTTGTCCCTCAGGTGCAATTAATGATGCATTTCAGATTGATCTCGATAAGTGCAAATCACACCGTGAATGTATTACCGCTTGCGCCAGTATCGGAGCGATTAATTTTGATCGCGTAGAGCGCAAACGCAATGCTGAATTTGATTTGATTATGGATTTGCGTATTCATCCGCAGATGCCAATGAGTCAAACTCCTCAGGGCTACTTTGCTCCTGGCAAGGACCCATTTGAGCAAGCATTAGTTGCCAATCAATTGATCGGCATGGTTGGTGAGTTTGAAAAGCCAAAGTATTTTGCTTATAACGAAAAGGTTTGCGCTCATGGGCGCAATGGCAAAGTAGGGTGTAGCGCCTGTATTGATGTCTGCTCCACGGGTGCGATTAGCTCCTTGTTTAAGAATGGGCAAGGTACTGTTGAAGTAAACCCCAACCTCTGCATGGGGTGCGGTGCTTGCTCCAGTGTTTGCCCATCGGGCGCTATGCGATACAACTATCCGAGCGTGCCACATCAAGGTAGAGAAATTAAAACCTTGGCCAATGTCTTTGGCGCTGAGAATGCCAAGCTCAAGCAGTCAACCGCCCCAGCTTTATTACTCCACAACCTTAAGGCTGGCACTCAACTGATTGATGCTCTTGGTCGTGCCGCCCATTTGAGGCCTAAGCAGTTTGAAGGCTTGCCTGCTTTTGTGTTGCCTTATGGTATTGAGCACATTGCCTCTACTGGTATTGATCTGTGGCTTGGTGCCTTAAGTTATGGTTTTGGTGAAGTGATTCTTCTCCTCACTGGGGATGAAGATCCTGCCTATCGTGCAGCCTTAGAAACGCAAAGCGCTCTAGGAAATGCCATTCTGTCTGCTTACGGATTTGATCAAAGAATCGCATTGATTCAGCTAGATTCTGCTGATGATATCGAGCAGGCATCCGCTTCCATGATCAAGCTTCGTCAGAGAGGTGCCTTAGGTACCATCTGCTCCCCAGCAAGCTTTGGTTTAAGTAATCAAAAGCGTGAGACAGTCGAAGCAGTGCTAGAGCATTTGCAAAAACAAGCAAAAACTCCATTACCGCCTGAGGGTGCAGCACTACCCAAATCTTCTTTCTTGGGAGGCCTCTCAATTAACAAGGATGCTTGTACCTTGTGTATGTCTTGTGTTGGCAGTTGCCCAGAGGGTGCTTTACTCGACAATCTTGATGAGCCAAAGCTGTCATTTATTGAAAAGCAGTGCGTCCAATGCGGTATCTGTGTTCAAACTTGCCCAGAGCAAGCCTTGGCATTGGCTCCCCGTCTACTCACTGTTGAGCAACGTAAACAAAGGGTCGAGCTAAACGAGACAAAGCCTTTTCACTGTATTAGCTGTGGCAAAGTTTTTGGAACTTCAAAAATGGTCGATCTGATGTTGACGAAGTTGAGTGCCCATGGGGCATTTGCAGGTGCAGCGCTGGATAGGCTCAAGATGTGTAGCGACTGTCGAGTTGTTGATATGGTGAACAAAGAACTATGAGTGAGCAAATAAAAGCGGGTACGGCAACTACTGTTGGCGATGAGGGTTTGCCGGAAGATCTGGCGCGTGCAGACTTATATGGCTTGATTGCTAGGCTTTTTCATCAACCGCCTGACCAAGAGTTACTTGATCAAATTGCCGCCTCCATCCCTGAGGGGCAAGAAGGTAAGGCAGAGGATGCTCCTTTGGCTAAAGTTTGGGATGACTTTGTCGAACTTGCCAAGAGTAATCCCGCTACAGCCTGGCATGAAGAGTTTGACCGTAACTTCATTAGCGTAGGTCGCCCCAATATCATTCTCAACGGCTCCTTTTACATGGCGGGCCATTTGAATGAAAAGCCATTGGTGGAGATTCGGCGTGCCCTAGACAGCTTTGGGCTTGAGTCTGCTGAAGAGGTCACTGAGACAGAAGACCATATCTCGGCGCTATGTGAAGTTATGCGCTATCTCATTGCCGGGGATGATGTCGAGATTTCAAACCTGACCAATCAACGCATTTTTTTCAACGACCACATTCGTCCTTGGTATGACGAATTGTGCGATGCAATAGATTCCATTCCCGACATGCATCTCTACCATTCGGTGGCGGCTCTCACCCGTGAGTTCTTGGCCATTGAAGGGCAGGGTTTTGACATGATTTAATGTTGCGTCGCACAAAAGGAAAACCCCTAGGAATTATGTTGATTGCAAATATGCAAAAAATGCAATTACCAATTACACTTGATCGAAATCAATTTGCACCAAAGAGGAGTTTGCGATGAGCACTAAATCCACCACTGTAGTTACTGAAGAAAATAAACCCTCCCGTAGGAAGTTTTTCATTGGAGCAGGCGCTACCGTTGGAGCGGTTGCCGTTGCTTCGCAAACTTCAATTGGCAAGGCAGTGATTCAAGAAATCGGTAGCACCGTGCAAGGTAAAGATGATGGTTATCAACTTACAGCGCACATTCGTAAGTATTACGAAACCACCATGCTGTAAGCAAGCTGTTGATTTAGACATATTTAATAACTAATAAAAATCTTTCTCAGGGACAACATATGAGTCTGACTCGTAAATCCAATACCCCACAGAGCAGCCGCTCTACACCAGCATCACGATTGATCGGTAGTCTGTCACGTGGTCTCCAAGCAGCTGTTCCGACGATGGATCGTCGAACCTTCTTAAAGCGCTCTGGAGTTGGAGTAGGTGCCGGTATCGCTGCTAGTCAATTGACATTAGTTCAAAAGGCAGTTGCTGAGCCAAGCAAAGCGATGCTGGATGGCAAGGGCAAGATTGAAGTAAAGAGAACCATTTGTACTCACTGTTCAGTTGGTTGTGCTACTGATGCGACCGTTGAGAATGGTGTGTGGGTACGTCAAGATTCTGCATTCGATTCCCCAATTAACTTGGGCGCCTACTGTGCCAAAGGTGCGTCACTGCGCGAACACGGACATGGTGACTTCCGTCTCCGTTATCCAATGAAGTTAGTGGACGGCAAGTACCAAAGAATTTCTTGGGATCAGGCTTTAACTGAAATCACTGCGCAGATGAAAGATCTTCGCACTAAGTACAGCCCAGATTCACTCTTCTTTATCGGCTCTTCAAAGCATAACAACGAACAATCTTATTTGTTGCGTAAGTGGGTTTCATTTTTTGGAACCAATAACACAGACCATCAAGCTCGTATTTGTCACTCAACTACAGTTGCCGGTGTTGCTAACACCTGGGGCTATGGTGCGATGACCAATAGCTATAACGACATGATGAATGCTAAGGCAGCTTTGTACATTGGTTCAAACGCCGCTGAAGCCCATCCTGTATCCATGTTGAGCTTGTTACACGCAAAAGAAAATGGCTGTAAGGTTATTGTGGTTGATCCACGTTACACCCGTACTGCTGCTAAGTCTGATCAGTACGTACGCATTCGTTCAGGTACAGATATTCCTTTCCTGTTTGGTGTGCTTTATCACATCTTCAACAACGGTTGGGAAGACAAGAAATACATCAATGACCGTGTATATGGCATGGATGAGATCCGCAAAGAAGTAATGGAAAAGTGGACTCCTAAGAATGTTGAGGAAGCATGCGGAGTACCAGAGGCACAAGTTTATAAAGTTGCCGAAACTATGGCGAAGAATCGTCCTAGCACTTTGGTTTGGTGTATGGGGCAAACACAGCACACCATTGGTAATGCCATGGTGCGTGCATCTTGTATCTTGCAATTAGCCTTAGGAAACATTGGTAAATCTGGCGGCGGTGCAAATATTTTCCGCGGTCACGATAACGTTCAAGGTGCAACTGACGTTGGTCCTAATCCAGATTCATTGCCTGGCTACTATGGTCTTGCAGCTGGCTCATGGAAGCATTACGCCACAGTATGGGGTGTTGACTATGAGTGGATCAAAGGTCGTTACGCTCCTGACATGATGGAAAAATCAGGCACTACTGTTTCCCGTTGGGTTGACGCAGTGCTTGAGAAGAATGACATGATCGATCAACAAACTAACGTTAAAGGTTTGTTCTTCTGGGGTCATGCTCCAAACTCCCAAACTCGTGGTTTGGATATGAAACGCGCAATGAACAAGTTGGACTTGTTGGTTGTGGTTGATCCATATCCCAGTGCCACTGCAGCCATGGCAGCAATGCCTGCTGCAGAAGGTGATGTAGTTAATAAGAATCGCAATGTTTACTTATTGCCAGCTACAACTCAGTTTGAAACAACAGGATCTGCAACTGCCTCTAACCGTTCGTTACAGTGGCGTGAGAAAGTGATTGATCCGTTGTTTGAGTCAGTACCCGATCACGTGATCATGCAGGCTTTTGCTGATCGCCTTGGTTTTGGTGAAGAACTCTCTAAGAACTACAAGATGCTCAATTCCAAATTTGCTGGTAAGCAATGGAAAGAGCCTGAAATCGAATCAATCTTGCGTGAAATCAATCGTTCTGTATGGACCATTGGTTACACCGGCCAAACTCCTGAGCGCTTGAAAGCGCACATGAGAATGGCTGGGGTATTTGATCCTAAGACACTCAAGTCACGCGGTGGTGTTGATCCAGTTACTGGCTACGACACAGCTGGTGACTACTATGGTTTGCCTTGGCCTTGCTACGGTACAGCCGCAATCAAACACCCAGGCTCACCAAATCTCTATGACACTAGTAAGAGTGTGATGGAGGGCGGTGGTAACTTCCGTGCAAACTTCGGTGTTGAAAAAGATGGTAAGAATTTGCTCGCGGAAGATGGCTCTTACTCTAAGGGTTCAGCAATTACTACTGGCTACCCAGAGTTCGATCACGTATTTGTGAAGAAACTCGGTTGGTGGAGTCAGTTGACTGAAGAAGAGCAAAAGGCTGCTGAAGGTAAAAACTGGAAGACTGACTTGTCAGGTGGTATCCAGCGCGTGGTCATGAAAAACGGTTGCCATCCATTTGGTAACGCAAAGGCTCGTGCAGTAGTTTGGAACTTCCCTGATGCAATTCCAACGCACCGTGAGGCTCTCTACAGTACTAATGAGCCAATGATGCGTAAGTACCCAACTTCCGCTGATAAGAAGAACTTCTGGCGCTTGCCAACTCTCTACAAAACTGTTCAGGATAAGAACTTGAACGAGAAGTTGTATGAGAAGTTCCCAATCATTCTGACTTCTGGTCGTTTGGTTGAGTACGAGGGCGGTGGAGATGAGACTCGTTCTAACCCATGGTTGGCAGAGTTGCAGCAAGAAAACTTTGTTGAGATCAATCCAAAAGCAGCGGAAGCCCGCGGTATTAAGAACTGGGATTACGTTTGGGTGAAGTCACCAACAGGAGCCAAGATTAAGGTTCGTGCGATGGTAACTGAGCGCGTTGATCAAGGTACTGCATTTGTGCCATTCCACTTTGCTGGCTGGTGGCAGGGTAACGACTTGCGTAAATACTATCCTGAGGGCGCAGCCCCGGTAGTCTTGGGTGAAGCGGTGAATACTGCGACTACCTACGGCTACGACCAGGTGACGATGATGCAAGAAACTAAAACCACCATGTGCCAAATCGAAAAATTTGCCTAAGTCAAAAAATAAAGTCAGGAGAACACAATGGCAAGAATGAAATTTATTTGTGATACAGAACGATGCATCGAGTGCAACGGCTGTGTCACCGCTTGTAAAAACGATAACGAAGTACCTTGGGGTGTAAATCGTCGCCGTGTTGTTACGGTAAATGACGGCATCATCGGTAAGGAAAAATCAATCTCAGTGGCCTGTATGCACTGTTCAGATGCGCCATGTATGGCTGTTTGCCCAGTGGATTGCTTCTATCGCACCGACGAAGGTGTGGTTTTGCATGACAAAGATATTTGCATTGGCTGCGGTTACTGTTCTTTTGCATGCCCATTTGGTGCGCCTCAGTTCTTGAGCAAGGGTGCCTTTGGTGTCCGTAGCAAAATGGACAAGTGCACATTCTGTAGCGGTGGACCAGAAGCTAACGGCAGCGTTGCTGAATTCGAGAAATATGGTCGCAATCGTTTGGCAGAAGGTAAGTTGCCATTGTGTGCTGAGATGTGCTCAACAAAGGCGCTGATTGGTGGAGATGGCGAGGTTATCTCTAGCATCTACGCAAAACGAGTTTCAGTGCGTGAAGCGAATGGTAGATATCCAAGTAATGAAATCTTCGGTTGGTCAACTGCTTATGGTCCATCAGGGTCACCAGCACCAGCACCAACTCCAGCTGACAAAATTCCAGGAGCGAAATCATGAAATTGAATTTCAAGACCCTCGGTATTTGTTTGGCAGCAGGCACATTCTTAATGGCCTGTTCCGAACCTCCTGAAATTGCTGCAAAAGCGGCTAAGCGCCCAGATGTTGCTCCATATATGGGCGCTGATAATGGTTTCATGACCAAAGGCTGGACTCCTGGCGATCAAGCAAGTTGGACGGAAGCGATTAACAAGCGCAATCAGAAGCAATCTGAGTATTCACGCGCTAAGTGATCAGTTAAACAACAATAAATAAAACGAGAACGTTTAAGGATATTTGTATGAATCGATCATTTATTAGTGCTACTCGCTCCCTGGTCTTGGCCTTTGGCGTATCACTTAGTTTGCTAAGTGGTGTTGCCATGGCTGAGCGTGCGCCAATGCCACCATTGCCAAGCCCAAGCGGTATTGATTTCCCAAAGAATCTCAATGAGGTTCCAAACGGCACTCAAGCACAAGCGCAGCCTGCGAACCCATCTATCTTCACTACCGCGAATAGCGACCCGTACAACTTTGTTAGCATCCCTGACAAAGAAGCCAGCGTCCTTATTCAGCGCTCTGGACAGCAGTGGCGTGTGATTCGTAACGGGGTCATTACCGTTTATGGTGGCTGGTTGTTAGCCCTGGCTTTTTTCGGTGTTGTGGCAATGTACACAATCAAAGGTTCAATCAAGCTTCATGAGCCAATGTCAGGCGTCAAAATTAAGCGCTTTAGTGCTTTTGACCGCTTAGTTCATTGGTTAATGGCGTTTAGTTTCTTGGCCTTAGCTTTTACTGGCTTAATGATTTTGTACGGCAAATATTTTGCAATGCCTTTAATGGGTGGCGCAGCTTACGGATCATTCCTGGATGTTTGTAAGAATATCCATAACTTCACAGGTCCTTTATTTACGATCTGTATCGTAGTTTTCTTCTTCCTCTTTGTAAGTAAAAATATCCCAGGTAAGGGCGACCTCAACTGGATAGTGAACTTCGGTGGAATTTTGAATGGCAAGCATGTGCCAGCAGGATTCTTTAACTTCGGTGAGAAATTCTGGTTCTGGTTTGGTATGACTTTCTTGGGCCTGTTAATTTCAGCCTCAGGTTTCGTGCTCGATATGATCGTGCCATTCATGACTATTGAATACACTCGCGGGACTATGCAAATTGCCAACATCATTCACAGTAGCGCTGCAATCTTGATGAGCGCATTGGCGATGGGCCATATCTATATCGGTACTATCGGTATGCAAGGCTCAATTGATGGAATGAAGACTGGTTATGTTGATGCTACTTGGGCCAAGGAACACCATGAGCTCTGGTATGACGAGATTAAAAAATAAGGACATGACCATGAAAAAAATCATTGCTTTCACACTCTGTTCATTTGCTGCTGCAACTGCTTTTGCTGCACTTCCGCCATTAAGCCCTGAGGCGCAGGAAGCTGCGACCTTGGCTAAGGCGAAGGCTGCTTACGGTGATAGAGTG
>JBJOJF010000138.1:0-4415 GCA_046046735.1 Pseudomonadota bacterium | reverse complement strand
AGCATTCAGTTAAGATTTATGTAATAAAAAAGTAGTCCTATTAATAAACTGTTTTAAATGGAGGAGACAACCATGAAACAAAAAGTAACGAATCAAACCAGAAGAAAAATGTTGATCGGCGGAGCAGCAGCAGCAAGTACTCCACTTTGGATGAACATGGCAAGCGCTCAATCTGACACTATTAAGATTGGTTTTCCAACCCCATTAACAGGGCCCTTCTCTGCAGAGGCACAAGATCAGGTGAAGGCTGCTGAGTTGGCCATTAAAGAATTCAACGATGCTGGTGGCTTTAACGGCAGAAAAGCTGAACTCTTGGTTCGCGACGACAAACTCAACCCAGGTGAAGCAGCTACTCGCACCCTTGAGTTGATTGAAAAAGATAAGGTCAATTTTGTTGTTGGCTCTTTATCAGCCGCAACCCAGCTATCTATTAACGCTGTATGTAAAGAGCGTAAAGTGCTCTTCAATTCTATTAGCCAGTCTGATGCAATTAATGAAGCCAAAGATTGGAGTGTGTACACATTCCATGAGGCATTAAATCCAACCATGACAGCCGGTGCAGTAGCTCGCTACTCTATCCCTCGTTTTGGTAAGAAGATCGTATTCCTGACGGCTGACTACGCCTATGGCCACGAAATGGTGCGCGCTTTTGAGCGTGCCGGCAAAGAGATGGGCGCCACTACCCTGGCAGATATTCGCCATCCACTAGGGGCATCTGATTACTCTGCATTTTTACCTCGCATCAAGGCATTAAACCCTGACATCTTAGTGCTCTGCAACTTTGGCCGTGACTTGGTGAATGCCGCTAAACAATGTACCGACTTTGGCTTGAAGTCCAGCATGAAAATTGTGACGCCAGTTTTACTCTATACATCACGTCTTGCTGGCGGTCCTGAAGCATTCGAAGGAATTATTGGCGGTACTTCCTACTACTGGGGTCTTGAGGATCGCATCCCAACAGCAAAAACATTTAACGATGCATTCCGAAAAATGTACAACGGCTCAGTTCCATCTGACTACGGCGCACTTGGGTATGCCGGCGTGAAGAGTGTGTTGGCATCCATTAAGATTGCGAAGTCCACTGAAACCCTCAAAGTAGTCAGCGCAATGGAGAACCTAAAGTACGACTGGTACAAAGGACCTGAGTACTATCGCAAGTGTGACCACCAGGCTGTGCAAACGGTCATCATTGTTGAGTCCAAGTCAAAAAATATGAAAGATAAGTACGATGTCTTTAATATTTTGACGATTGAACCAACTACTGAGAAGAATATGCGTAGTTGCGCGGAGCTAGGCCACAAGGCTTAAATCTGAAATTTCAGGGTGGATCATCTGATTTGCCCTGAACCCCTCCCCCGATGCCTCTGGCTGAAGGGGAGTTTTTCTGAGTACATATATGACCGGTCTTACATTTGAACTTCTCTGCATGCAGCTGCTCACAGGAATTGCCCTGGGCAGTATTTATGCACTCCTAGCCTTGGGCTTGTGCCTTATTTTTGGCATGCTCAATGTCGTGAACTTTGCCCACGGCGCCTTCTTTATGGTTGGCGCTTTCATGGGCGTCTATTTCCTTGGCGTAACAGGGAACTTTTGGTTTAGCTTAGTTCTCACGCCAATTGCCACTGGGGTGCTTGGATTGCTGACTGAGCGATTCCTAGTCCGCCCTCTTTATGGCCGCGGCATTGACTATCCACTCCTCCTGACTTTTGGATTGTCTTATGTGTTGATTGAAGCAATGCGCGTTACCTTTGGAATTGAAGGCCTACCATCCGTTACCCCTGATGGACTTAAAGGCACGCTAGATGTCGGCATTGGTTTCTTTCCTAAATATCGACTCTTCCTGATTGCTGCCACAGCTGTCATTATTTTTGCAGTTTGGTTCTTTATTCAAAAGACCCGCTACGGCCTCATTATTAAGGCTGGGGCAGCGGATCAAGAGATTGTCAAAGTACTGGGCGTAGATATCGCCAAAGTATGGCTGATGGTATTTGGCCTTGGTTGTGCAATTGCAGGCCTCTCTGGAATATTGGCCTCGCCTACCCGATCCGTTAACCCAGAAATGGGTATTCCGATTTTGGCGGAATCATTTGTTGTCACGGTAGTTGGTGGCATGGGCTCACCAGTTGGTGCAGTTGTTGCGGGCCTATTGGTTGGCGTGGTCTACAGCATGACCTCTCTATTCTTTCCCGACCTGTCTGAACTTTCCATCTTTGTGTTGATGGCAGTAGTGCTCTTAATTCGACCACAAGGTTTGTTTGGCAAAGCGGGGGCAATGGGTTAACCCCCTGAACATTTATGAAATCATTTTTCCAACTCATTGCACGTCATCGCGTACTAGCAAGCAGCTTATTCTTGATGGTCTTTCCCTTCATCATGCCGTACGAGGCACTTGCTATCAATATTTTGATCTTTGGCTTATTCGCCATGGGATTTAATCTCTTGTTTGGCTACATGGGCCTCCTTTCCTTTGGTCATGCAGCTTTTCTTGGTATTGGTAGCTATCTCACCGGGATCGGTATCGTCCACTATGCAATGCCTTGGGGCGCTGCAATTCTTGTAGGCGTAATTGGCGCTGCTATCGGTGGATTAGTTATGGGCTTCCTGGCGATTCGCACCAGAGGCATCTACTTCTCCATGGTCACACTAGCCCTCGGTCAAATTGTTTTTTATGGCTTCTACAAGGCTGAGAGTTTGACTGGCGGGGAAAATGGTTTGCGAGGCGTCCGAGTTGACTCATTCAACATCTTAGGCATGCCAGTAGACTTCCTTAATCCACTGGTGAAGTACTACATCATTCTCTTTTTTGTAGTCATTGCAATATGGCTGATTTCTCGAATCTTAAACTCACCTCTTGGGGCTGTGATGGAAGCGATTCGCGAGAATGAAAAGCGTGCAGCAGCCTGCGGCTTTGATGTGGCCCGCACAAAACTATTGGTGTTTGTACTGTCGGCAGCCATCTGCGGCTTAGCAGGCTCATTACGCGCCCTACACCTCTCAATTGTTCCCATAGATTCACTCCACTATCTCCAATCGGGACAGGCAGTCATGATGAGTATCTTGGGAGGTATGGGCACTTTCTTTGGACCGTTTGTTGGTGCAGCCGTCATGCTCTATCTAGAGGATGTAGTCACTACTTTCACCAAGCATTGGATGGCCGTTATTGGACTGGTATTTATGTTCTTTGTTCTATTCTTCCCTAAAGGAATCTGGGGAACCATCTTGAGCAAGCTAAACCTCAATCAGGATTCGAAATAATGAGTAGCTCAAACCAAACTCCTATTCTTGAGGCTCGCAATGTCAGCAAGAGCTTTGGGAAATTCAAGGCACTGCAGAATGTATCGACTACATTTATGCCCGGATCCCTTACAGCAATCATTGGTCCTAATGGTGCAGGAAAAAGTACATTCTTTAATGTCCTCAGTGGCGCCTTCCCCCCTTCAAGCGGTCAAATCCTATTCAATGGCAAAGATATTACCGGCATGCAGCAGTACGAATTTGCCCGTATAGGCATCTCCAAAAGTTTCCAAATTACCAATGTATTTAAACAGTTAACCGTACATGAAAATGTGCGGGTTGCCGCACAAATGGAAACGGCACGCTATAACTTTATGCGCAATGCACAAAGCTACCCAGGACCCATTCAGCTTGCAGACCAGCTTTTACGTCGCGTGAACTTAGAACACCTAAGAAATAAAAAAACGGGTGACTTGGCTCATGGTCAACAGCGCGCACTAGAAATTGCTATGGCCCTTGCCTGCAACCCAAGTCTTCTATTGTTAGATGAGCCAACCGCAGGCATGTCTCCTGAAGAGACGCTCGTAATGATGGATCTTATTCGCACGTTGGCAAATGAAAGAACGGTTATTTTGGTTGAACATAAGATGAAGCTCATCATGGGATTATGTAAGCGCATCATCGTCCTACATCATGGCGAGTTTTTAGCCGAAGGAACTCCAGAAGAAATTCAAAATAATGCAGAGGTACGACGTGTGTATCTAGGCCAAGGTTAACGAAGGTTTATATATGTTGCGTGTTGAAAATTTAAATGCTTGGTACGACCGTAGCCATGTTTTGCAAGGCGTCTCTTTGGAAGTAAACAAAGGTGAAATCGTTACCCTGATGGGGCGTAATGGCGCCGGCAAGACCACTACCCTGCGCTCTTTAATGGGCCTACTCTCAAAGAGAGAGGGCAAGGCTTCTATTGATGGCACCTCCTTCTTGGATCTTGCGGCACATGAGCGCTACCACCTTGGTTTGGCTTACGTTCCTGAGGATCGACGCATTGTTCCGGGTTTAACTGTTAAAGAAAATTTAGAGCTAGGCGTTATTGCCAAGAAGAGTCATGGTGATATGAGCGCCATGGTAGATGAGATTGCAGAAACCTTTCCCCGCCTCAAGGAGAGATTGCATCAAGA
>JBJOJF010000137.1:0-6336 GCA_046046735.1 Pseudomonadota bacterium | reverse complement strand
TTCTATTTGAGAAATATTGGCAGGCTTCCAAGACACACCGCGAGCCGAATCCTCGGGGGAGTCCTTCAGAATATTGGTCATCTGAAGGGCTTGACCAAAATCGATCGCTAACTGTTCGTGCCCACCCATTTGTTTTGCAAACTGAGGGGAGTAATTACTAAACACAGTAGTGAGTAACTCTCCGACCACTCCAGCAACAACGTAGCAATATTCTTCAAATTCTGCCAAGTCTTTGAGACCATCCTTAGTTTGTCTATTGTGGAAGTGAGACATACCCGTTGACATGATGGAAACGCAACGACTAATAGCTGCTTGATCATTGCTAGGAAAGGTATGAAAAATACGAAGCACTGTTGGGGTATGGGCGATGAGGTCCAGTTCATCGGTGTTGGAGTAATTCTTCAGGGAGTCTAGGCAGGGCTCCACAAATAATTCCACGGGAATATCACCCAGTACAGCCTCTAAAAAGAGCTTAGAAAGATTTTGCTTTGTTGATGGAGTGAGTTCGGCTGCATCCTCAATCGTATCCACAATGCGGCAGAGCAAATAAGTATTGCCAATGACCACCTCAATTTTGGGGGGTAGCAAGGGAATCGTCAGCGCAAAAGTACGCGATACGGAACCCAAAATAGCCTTTTGGTAGGCTAGATCTTCATTTGGGTTCTCTGTTGGGGAATTCACCCTTGAATTATGTCAGACCCTACAACTCTTATTTGGGGCATATTGGCTTAATGACAGAAGTGACAAAGCCATATAATTTGTCGAAATTCCAGAAGGAGAGATTGGGCGATGTTGATTTGGTTTGTCATCATCTATTGGGTGGTATCGGTAGGTATCGGGCTTTGGGCCGCACTCCGAGTAAAAAATACTGCTGACTTTGCTGCAGCCGGTCACAGCCTTCCGCTGCCGGTTGTCACTGCAACAGTATTTGCGACCTGGTTCGGCTCAGAAGCGGTCTTGGGAATTCCTGCCACCTTCCTAAAGGAGGGTTTGGGCGGCATTGTGTCAGATCCTTTTGGGTCATCAATGTGTCTGATACTGGTTGGCCTCTTTTTTGCACGTCATTTATATAACCGTCGGATGCTCACTATCGGCGACTTCTTTCGTGAGAAGTATGGGCGCACAGTTGAGGTCTTGGTCACGCTTTGCATCGTTGTTTCTTACTTGGGTTGGGTGGCAGCGCAGATCAAAGCCCTGGGGCTAGTATTTAACGTAGTTTCTGACGGCAGTATTTCACAAACTGGTGGAATGTTAATTGGTGCTGGAAGTGTATTGATCTACACCTTATTTGGAGGCATGTGGTCTGTAGCGATTACCGACTTTATGCAGATGATCATCATCGTCATTGGCATGCTCTACATCAGCGGTGAAATGACAGTCCAAACCGGTGGCATTGGTGTCGTTTTAGAGCATGCTGTTGCTGCCGGCCAGTTCTCCAATTTTTGGCCGGATATGAATTTGGCTTCCATTCTGGGTTTTGTGGCTGCACTCTGCACGATGATGCTGGGATCAATACCTCAACAAGACGTATTCCAGCGCATCACTTCTTCTAAGAATGTCAATATTGCAGTACAGGCAGCACTCTTAGGGGGTGTGATGTATTTCATTTTCGCATTCGTCCCAATCTATCTAGCCTACTCCGCCACCATCATTAGCCCCGATTTGGTAAAGCAATACCTCAATACCGATCCTCAAATGATTTTGCCTAAATTAATCTTGAACCATGCCCCCTTGATTGCTCAGGTCATGTTTTTTGGCGCCCTGCTTTCAGCAATTAAAAGTTGCGCCAGTGCGACATTGCTAGCACCATCAGTCACTTTTGCTGAAAATATTGTGAGAGGTTTCTTTAAGCATTTATCGGATCAGGATTTACTCAAGGTGATGCGCATTACTGTCTTATGTTTTGCCGCGGTGGTTACTTTCTTTGCCATTAACTCAGAGCTATCAATATTTAAGATGGTTGAGAACGCCTATAAAGTCACCTTGGTCGCGGCATTTGTACCGCTTGCTTTTGGGGTGTACTGGTCAAGGGCTAATTCTTTGGGTGGTTTATTGGCGGTCGTTGGTGGCCTCACCGTATGGATTAGTTGTGAAACACTTGCCCCTGAGGCTATTCTCCCTCCTCAATTAGCGGGCTTGTTGGCAAGCATTATTGGCATGCTTTTAGGTGGCTTAGTGCCTAGGAATAGATTAAGCGCGATTTAGAGGGGTAAAGTAGATAATTTGCTTAAAAATTAGGCAAAATATTTTGTTGCACTGCAAAATATTCTCATCTAATATGACACTAATTCAAAAATTTCTTATCTTTATGGAGTTCTTATGAAAATCTGTGTGATCGGTGGAGGCGGCGCTATTGGCGGTTACCTTGCTGTCATGTTGGCGCGAGCGGGTAACGAAGTTACTGTCGTTGCTCGTGGGGCAACTTTAGCCGCTATTAAAGAGCGTGGTCTCGCTTTGATTATGGACGACCAGCCTGAGCCTTTGGTGGCGCAGGTAAAAGCAGTTGAAAAAATTAGAGATGTTGAGACGCCAGATGTTGTCATTTTGGCGGTGAAGGCTCATCAGGTTGAACCCATCATTGATGATCTCGCAGCAATCATGGGTCCAGATACCATTTTGATCCCTATGCAAAATGGTATTCCTTGGTGGTATTTCCAGAAGTTGGGCGGCGACTATCAAGATCATTCAGTTGAAACTGTGGATGCTGGCGGCGCAGCCAAGAAGGCCATCAATCCAAATAACATTATTGGTTGTGTAGTTTACCCAGCAACATTTACCCAAGCCCCTGGTGTGATTCGTCACGTTGAAGGCAATCGATTCCCATTGGGTGAGTTAGATGGCAAGCAGACCGATCGTATTCAGAAAATGTCTGAGATGATGACTGCCGCTGGTTTTAAATCACCGATCTTGGAAGATATTCGTTCAGAAATTTGGTTGAAGTTGTGGGGCAATATGACCTTCAATCCAATCAGCTCTCTAACGCACGGCACTTTAGAAGGTATTTGCCAATATCCATTAACGAAAGAGTTGGCGCGCAACATGATGGCAGAAGCACAAACCATCGCAGAAAAGTTGGGCGTTACTTTCCGCGTAGACATCGAGCGTCGTATTGCTGGTGCTGAAAAAGTTGGTAAGCACAAAACTTCCATGTTGCAAGATTTGGAAGCGGGCCGTAGTCTCGAGATTGATGCTTTGTTAGGCTCAGTGATTGAGCTTGGAAAAATTACCGAGACCCCAACACCTTGTCTCAATACTGTTTTTGCTTTAACTAAGTATCTTGATGAAAATGTTCAAGCCTCCAAAGGTAGTTTGGCATTGCCATCGGTTTCTGGATACTAAAAATAGGAGAGAGTTTCTCTCAATCGAGTAATGGGCAATAAAAAACCCTCACCACGAAACATGGTGAGGGTTTTTGTTTTTGGGTGATTGCTTTGCTGTTTACTCGAAGCGGTTATCCAGGCGACCAACCCCATCAATGATGATGCTGACATTGCTGCCAGGCTTCATAGAGCCAACGCCAACTGAGGTGCCGCAGGCAATAATGTCACCAGCTTGTAAAGGCACATCTTGAGAAATCAAACTCACTAATTTTGCTGGCGGGAAAATCATGTCAGCAATTGGGTAGTTCTGACGTTCTTGCTCATTGAGAATGGTCTTAATCGTTAGCTTGCTCGGATCAACATCGGTAGCGATGTAAGGACCAAAAACACCAAAGGTATTGAAGCTCTTGGAGCGAGTCCACTGAGCATAGCCAGGATCGCGATTCAGAATTTCAATGGCAGTGACATCATTAATACAGGTGTAGCCAAAAATCGCTTTTGCAGCATCTGCTTCACTAACCTCATGACAGGCCTTGCCGATCACAATACCAAGCTCACCTTCGTAAACTACTTTTCCCGAGTAAGACTTAGGAGTGCGGATCACTTGATTTGCGGCCAAGAACGAGTTATTCCCTTTTAGAAAATACAAAGGTTCAGCCGGCACGGCATGTTCCAGCTTGGTAACGAGTGCATGAAAGTTATCAACCATGGCAACCATCTTGGAAGGTACGCAAGGGATATCAACAGTGACGTCAGATAGTTTTAAGGTTTCGCCTGTGGCTTGGGGGTTGTTAAAGAGATCGCCCGCATAAACCAATACCTGCTCTCCCTGAACTTGTCCAAAACCCGTTTTGCCTTGATGTTGAAATCTGAGCCAATGAGCCATAATGAATTCTCCTGATGGTTAATATTTAATAAGCAATATCTTACAGGGATGCAGTAATGACTAAGAATTCTGAGTTTGTGTTTGCGCCCGAAGTAGATCAGCCAGTACGCTACATAGAGCGTACGCGTAATTACTATTTAGGCTTGGGGTATGAAACACCCTACGTTTGGGCCCACTACACTGATGTTCCGTTTACACCTCTAAAAAAGCCTTTAAATCAATCAACTTTGGCTTTGGTTACGACTGCTGTCCCTTTTGATCCTAGCAAGGGTCCACAAGGTTTTGGTGCGCCATACAACGCTGGCGCTAAGTTCTATGATCCCTACACTCATGCTATTGATAGCGATGCAGACTTGCGTATTGCCCATGTAGGAATTGATCGACGAAATGCCAATATGGAAGATAGTAATTGTTGGTTTCCCTTAGGCGCGGCCAAACGATCTGTCGCTAGTAAGCGGATTCAATCTTTATCTAAGCATTTCTATGGCCTACCAACGAATCGCAGTCAACGACATACCCTCGAAATAGATGCCCCGCAGATTCTAAGCATGATGCTTGCTGACAAAGTGGATGTTGCAGTACTGATTCCGAATTGCCCTATTTGTCACCAAAGCCAAAGTTTATTGGCGCGTTATTTGGAGGATGCGGGCATTCCAACGGTAGTGATGGGCGCGGCAAAAGATATCGTCGAATACTGCGGTGTGCCACGTTTGCTATTTAGCGATCTTCCCTTAGGCAATGCCGCCGCTTTACCAAATCATCCTGCTTCACAAGACGCTAATTTTGAATTGGCCTTGCGCGTTCTGGAGAGTGCCCCAGCAGCCCGAACAACAGTGCAGTCACCACTAGTTTGGTCAAAAGATCCAAGTTGGAAGTTGGATTACTCCAATCTAGAAAAATTATCTAGTGAAGAAATTTCTCGTCTGCGTGAAGAGGCCGAAGCAGCCCGTATTACTGCGCGCGAACTTCGGCTAAAGAGCGTGGGCGCTTAAGTCTGTCTAGAGAGTGAGTAGTTACACAGCGCGTTCAGTGCTGATGTAGCCTCATTTTGTGGAAAGTCTTTAAGACATTCCAAGGCAAGGATAACTTCTCGTTTGGCTGCAGCTTGGGTGTAGTCCAATGCACCCGAGTTTTGAACTGCACTGAGAATTTGTGCAAAAACATCCTCTGGCAAGTCTTGATTTTGTTCAATCGCTGCGCGTACTAATAAACGTTCTTCGGTACTGCCATTCTCTAATAAGTAAATCAATGGCAGAGTTGGCTTGCCTTCTCGTAAATCGTCACCAGCATTCTTACCCATTTGGGATGCATTGGCGGTGTAATCTAAAAGATCGTCCATGAGCTGAAATGCAGTGCCTATGTGACGACCAAAAGCGGCTGCCTGTTTTTGTTGCTCTGCAGAAGCTTTTGCCAAAATTGCGCCAAGCTCGGTTGAGGCTTCAAATAGCTTTGCTGTTTTGTAGCGAATTACCTGAAGATAGCTTTCCTCATCCACCTCTGGGTCATTCATGTTGAGAAGTTGCAACACTTCGCCTTCAGCAATCGTATTGGTTGCATCAGAGAGGATTTCCATGACCCGTAGATCTTTTGGGGCAATCATCATCTGAAAGGCTCTTGAGTACAGGAAGTCGCCTACTAAAACGCTGGCAGCGTTGCCAAAAGCCGCATTTGCGGTTTCTCGACCCCTACGGAGGGTGGATTCATCGACCACATCATCGTGTAAGAGGGTGGCAGTATGAATAAATTCCACAACCACAGCTAATTCGAGGGCATGAGGTGTTTCTTTGCCGTTGGCCAGGGCTTTGCTAATCAGTAGCAACAGGGCTGGCCTGATGCGTTTCCCCCCGGCTTGGATGATGTAGGACGATATCTGGTCAATTAAGGCCACTTTTGAGGCCAGGCGTAGGCGGATAACGTCGTCTAACGCCTTGAAATCTAAGGAAATTGGGGCCAAAATTTGGCTTAATTCGTTGGTTTTGACAGTGCTCGTCATGCAAGATATAATAATCGGCTTAGCTCATCCAGGGTGGATTAGCTTAAATGTAGATATTAATTGAGGTTTCAAACCATGTACGCGGTCATAAAAACCGGTGGCAAACAGTATAAAGTTGCTGCAGGCGAAAAATTGAA